>CAMYSW010000267.1:0-4092 GCA_947297425.1 uncultured Porphyromonadaceae bacterium | reverse complement strand
GTCGTATTACGCCCGCATTATTGAGGATTACAACGGCAACGGGGAATATGACACGGGAAATTATGACCTTCAACTCCAACCCGACCTTGCATATTATTACCCCAAGGTGATAAATATAAAGAAGAACTGGGACAAGGAGGAGCAATGGGACGTGTTCGCCGTTGCAATAGATCAGATGAAGCCTAACGCCATAAAGAAAAACAAACCGGCTCAGGATAAGCGAAACCGCCAAGAAAACAACGAATACGAGGAAGAGGAGGAAGAAATATTCGACCCGACAGCAAACCCATTCGATCCCAACAGCAAGAACCGCCGCAAGACCGGTGCCTACTGATCCTACAATAAACCCAACAAAAAATTTATATGAAGAAACTTATGTTAGCAATAATGGCGTGTGGAATAGCTTCCTCCGCCATAGCAGAAGATAGCGATTACAAACTCGTTTGGAGTGATGAATTTGATAAAGACGGTCATCCCGCCTCTCACTGGAACTATGAAAAGGGTTTTGTGCGAAACCATGAAGACCAGTGGTATCAGCCGGAAAACGCTGAAGTAAAAGACGGCTGTCTTATAATAACGGCACGTCTCGAAGATCGTCCCAACCCGATGCACGAACCCGGTAGCCGCGACTGGCGTAGACAACGCGAGAGGATAAAATACACATCTTCCTGCCTAACAACGTCGGAGAGTTTCAATTATCGCTATGGCAGGCTTGAGGTAAGGGCACGGATTCCGGTTACAGGGGGCGCATGGCCGGCAATATGGACACTCGGCAACAGATTCAGCTGGCCGGCAAACGGAGAACTCGACCTGATGGAGTTTTATCGCACGAAAGATGGGGAGCCTATAATACTTGCCAACGCGTGCTGGCTTGGCGACAACAACCGCGATGCCTGGGACAGCGTCCGCGTACCCTTCTCGCATTTCCTGGGAAAAGACCCTATGTGGGCATCGAAGTTCCATGTATGGACGATGGACTGGGATCCGGAGATGATACGCATGTATGTAGACGGAGAATTGCTTAATGAGATACCCCTTTCGCAGGCAAAACATGGCGGCGGAGACTCACATGACGTAAACCCCTTCAGCAACGATCTTAAGGGATTTGGTGACTACATCCTCCTCAACCTTGCCCTCGGTGGCGACAACGGAGGCAAAATCGACGACTCCCAATTCCCACTCCGCTACGAGATTGACTACGTCCGCGTCTACCAAAAATTAAATTGAAATCAATTTGCTTTCAGGATACCACTGTTGATTGTCTTGTCAATGTTGGCTTTGTCATGTTTAGTCTTTTTGCCGAAATCGAAATAATAAGACAACTTCAGATATGCAGACTGGGAGTCTGTTTTAGAATACCTGCGGTTTGAACTATTATAGACAGGTAACACGAGATGTATATCGTAATAGGGATGCTTAAGGAAAGGATTGTTGAATCCAACCTCTGCCCGGAACGGACCTTTGGACCATGTCGCCGATATGGAGTATTGCCAGATCGTCTTTACAGTTTCAAGTTCAAGCGAAACCGCTTTCTGAGGAGTGGAGCCACGCAAGAATATGGCAAAATCCTTGAGGTAAATATTTGCCGATAACGTTGCGTACCAGCATGCCGCGGAAAGGTCTGCCACTCTGGAATAACGGTTATACATGTATCCACCTCCTGCCTGCATATTGAAAATATTCGAAGGAGTCCATGTTGCGGACAGGCTGCCGTTCAGTTGACGCCATGTCCCGTTACCGTCAAATGTCTGCACAAGCATATCCTTCTCAATGAAGTATGAGGGAAGAGGCAGATCATCCGCACCATTATACAGAAGCATTCCCTGAAGGTTAAGGCGTTTGAATCCGATTCCATACACACCCATGGCAGTAGTCAGCTTGGTTTGCTTAAGGTTAGGGTTACCCCTTTTCTGTTGAATCATGTCAACTTGTTGGGTTGCCCCGTTCATATATGAAAGTTCCGGATAGGAATTTCCATAGAAGCCGTTAAGCTGTATGAATTGGTTTCTTGCCGGCTTCAAGGTGAACACGATCTGTGCCCTCGGACCGAATTTAGAGACCCTGTCATGCCCATGCTGCCTATATACCTGAGCCGACATTCCGGGAGTAAGACGCAATGATGCTATACCCCACAATTGCTGGGCATATTCAGCGAAAAGTATAGTTTCAGATGTCCATAAATGTTGCCAGGAACTGTTTGTGCCACGATAGTTTGCAGAAGAGACATTGAACAATTCAAATAATTTTATTGTCAAGGAATTACCTTTGTTAAAGTTTTTAATATAATTGATATTTCCTTGAAAATTATAGAGATTTTCCAAAGTATTTGATATTGCAGCTTCGTTGTTTTCTGTGTAACAGTAATCATAATGGTTACGTGAAGCCGTCGCGTTTGCTGAAGCATCAATCATCTGATTATAATTCAGTTTAAAATTTCCACTCAAACCAAGGTTATATTGGTAATTCCTTGTAACCGTGTTCTGAGAAGCATCCACCCTCTTATTGCCGATCATATTTCCGGAATATGTAAGCATATAGGATGTGAAATCTTCAGGAGTGGCAATTCTAAGGAAATTGAATGTCGCCCTTAAAGTTCGCCTGTCATTCTTGTTCCTTACCCTAAACTGGGCATATTGATTGTTATTGCTCTTGCGAGAACCAGCTGTCGCGTAGTTGCGATCTATCGACTCCTGTGGGAACAATATTGTTTCCTGTTTATCTAACCTATTACCATTAATCCTGTTATAATCAGTACCACCATATAGAGTATACTGAGTATTCTTGTTATAATATCTTGCAGCGAGATTATAGTCACCGTTAAGATAACCCAGCCGTTGAAGCGCATCTATTGAAACGTAACCACCGGAAGTACGTTTCTTGAGAATTATATTGATACTGGCGTTGTCTCCCGCATATTTACCTGTTGGAGCTTCCATATACTGCACCGATTCCACGTCTTCCGGTCGCAATTGCTGCATCTCCCTGTAGTCGGATTTCATACCGTCTATATAGATGGCAACGCTGCCACCGAATGCGCGCACAGAACCCTTTGCAATATCCACCGACACACCGGGAATCATAAGATTGTTTATTAAGTCAAACCCGGAACCGGAATGTTTCTTCTGTTGCTTGTCGGGATATATCTTCAATCCATCCGCCGTGCGGATAAACCTGTCTCCGGTCACGACAACCTCATCAAGAGAGGTATGAGTGGTTTTCAGATTCACATTAAGGTTCAAGTTATTGTCATTCGATATTTCGCATGGCATACTCAGAGATTCGTATCCCACACAAGAAAATGAAATTATATATTTCCCGTTTTCAAGCCCATCAATGAAATACACACCTTTTTCTGTCGCAACTCCACCTTTAATGTATTTTGAATCCTCAGAACTTAAGCGCACCGAAGCATACTCTACAGGCTTGTCAGATTCATCATATACAATACCGGAGATTATTGCCCCTAATCCGCAGACATAAGAGAAACAACAAGCAGAAACTAATATAAACAATCTCTTAAAGAAACTTTTTCTGAAGAAAGTGAAGATGTGCATAATGTTGATGAGTTTTATAAGGTATTAATCTCAAAATTAATAAAAAATCCTTAAAAAATATAAATTCAGATAAAAAAAGAGTCGTCCGAATTTTCATTCGGACGACTCTCATATTGCTACTTACTGTCTTATTCTTTGCACTTGGCGGCGATGAACTGACGGTTCATGCGACCGATGTTGGCAAGCTTGATGTTTTTCGGACATTCAGCTGCACAAGCACCGGTGTTGGTACAGTTACCGAAACCGAGTTCATCCATCTTTGCAACCATTGCACGGACGCGACGGTCTTTCTCGATCTCACCTTGGGGAAGGTAAGAAAGCTGGTTGATCTTCGCGGATACGAAAAGCATAGCCGAACCGTTCTTACATGCTGCCACACAGGCACCGCAACCGATACAGCTTGCTGAATCCATAGCCTCGTCGGCATTAACCTTGGAGATCGGGAGGGCGTTGGCATCCTGCGCACCGCCACAATTGAAGCTAACATAGCCGCCTGCCTGCTGGATCTTGTCGAACGCGTTACGGTCTACCATAAGGT
>CAMYSW010000266.1:0-4093 GCA_947297425.1 uncultured Porphyromonadaceae bacterium | reverse complement strand
ATAGTGGGTTTGAGACTTAGCCGACAACGACAGCACAAGCAAGGACAAAACAAAAATGATACGATTCGTTATTTTCATTTTACCGCAATCTTTTCTATAGAACCATAGGGTGTGAACCTAACGAGATACACTACCGGATTTAACATTCCTGTCCAGTTTCCGGGACGATTCAGTTCAAATTCATTCTGGACACCCTCACGAGAAGCCCCTATCGCATTAATATCATAGTCTGCCTCGGCAAGCCCCGCAATAAAATATCTGGAGGCATCATAACCGACACATGCATACATCGGGAATGATTTTGCGGGATTCCTGTCAAACAACGCTTTATAATAATTTACAAACTGGCGGCACTCTGCAGAATTTTTATCATAATAGAACCTTGACGGAATAATAACATTGGAAGCATGGAAACTATCCTCCATAGAAGATTCATCATATACAATCCAACTCGGTCTGCCCAATACAGTAACCTCTGATAATGGCGAAAGGCTTTTCGCTTCTTTCACAGCGTCCATAAGTTCCGTTACTTCAGCTTTTTTGGTAGGGTATCCATATATGATATATTTCTTATCTTCTTTAAACGGAAATTTAGCTATCGCTTCTACACTAAGGTTCTTGACTTGAGATTTATCCCAAGAATCCTTAATCGCAGAAGCCAGCTGATCTCCATCATCAGTATTACCCGCGAAAACCAATGTATAGTCACCATAATCTTTCTTTATACAGGCTGCAATCCCGTCATTGAAGTAATCCGAAGGAGTCAAAAGTTGAATAATATACGGATTGCGGGTATATAGCTCATTTTTCACATCAAATGTATTTACCATAGGAGTTTGGCTAATCTCCGCATATTCAGAAAGATATGACGGGATACCTTTTTCCGTGGTAAGGAATAACAAATCCGGATCTACATCCGAAAGCTCCGTAAGCACATCTGTAGAATTTCTGTTACCGTCAATTACCGTGACACCCAACTTCATACCATATTTCTTCAATCGGTCAACGCCTGTGAGAAATCCTCTCGTAAACTCAAGATCTTTACGCGATGCTGGTTCTGACAGTAATAACGCTACTTTAAATACCTTGGCATTTTGCGTTTCTGAGATTCCATGTATACTGTCATATATTTCAGCGATTCCCTCGTCTGTCAGTTCTCTTGGATCCTCCTCAACTATAGTCCTTTCCACTACAGACGTTTCTACGTTAGGAATCGTTATAAGCGATTTCTTTTTAGGCTTCTCACCTGCATTCCTATTCGCTTCAAGAATATCTTCTTTGTCGGCACCGGTCTTCTCCGCAATCGTGTCCCATGTATCCTTTTTTTCAACCTTATATGTGGAGAATGAAGCAAGCCTCTCCACTTCCACTTTTTTAACACTGCTTTTCACACCTTCCCCTTTTTCCGGAAGACGTATTATATCGCCAGCCTTGAAATTTGTCTCCGAAACTCCGGGATTCAATTTCATGATAGCTGCAACCGTGGTGAAATGAGACTTGGCGACACCATAAAGCGTGTCTCCCTTTTTTATTGTATAATAGGCTGCGTTGCTATCCTCATCTGAAACATTATTTTTTGAAAGGAGCAAAGTTTCACCCTCCTTGATACCTGTACGGCTCGCAGGATTAAGTTCAAAAATCCGCTCTACCGGAATATTATACATGCGGGATATTGCATATGCGGTTTCTCCCCTTTTCACAAGATGTGTCAATTGCGGTGAACCGCTTGTCAAATCTGAATTACAGATGCCTGACTGACCTACAGACTCAGACACTTCTGCAGGATAATAAATCTTCGTACCTTTAACAAGAGGTGAAATAGCCTTAGGATTCAATTGTCTCAACCGATCATAGTCCCAGCCATATGCGCGGGATATTCCGAAAAGGGAATCTCCCTTTTTAACTTCATATACGTAATAGTTGCCGCCAAGAATCTCCACTATCGGCAATTTCGGGGCAGCAAGAGCACTTAAAGAGTTAAGGATAATAAAAGTGCATATCATCAAAATCTTTGACATTGTCTTCATAATTCGATAATTTGAACAGGCCTTTAAGCGACCTAATATGCAAAGTTAGCGAAAATCTCCGGAAATGCCGAATAAAAAGAATCAAAAGTCTTCGTAACCTCTGAAAATAAGATAAATAAGACATTGGCAGAAGCATAAGAAGACAGACTAAGAAGTCGCTTAAAGAAATAATCATCCTCGATATTAAGTTGTGCCACTACACCATTTCCAAGATCTAAACGTTTCGAAACGACACCCCTTGTATCAGGCTCGTCCTTACAATATTTTTTGATTATTCCACCTAAAGTTTTAGAATTGGACACAACCTGATGATATATCCCGGAATAACGACAGGCAAGCCGAGAAAACACAAAAGCCAAAGACCGTTTTTTTGTTTGAAGATTCCAAATCGAAGTGCAAAACTTTGATTTGGAATCTTCAGATTATAATGAAAGATACCAACCTTTAGTCCGTAGTTATCTTAATTATTTGATGAAGGCACGTGTAGTAGTCCTCAAAAACAGCTACTACACATACTACTACACATACTACTACACGATAAATTTGTGAACTACACATATATTACACCGTAATGGCTACCGATACACGTTTAATCCGTCGATTTTGATAAATACCATAATTTGTTTTTAGATACAATTATATTTTCTTGCCCCATCTCTCTAAGTATATTACGAATCAAATCAGAATTCTGCTCTCTTGTATTACGACTGGGAAGGGTACCCTGAAGATATTCAAGGATTGCATCCCGTTTTGCCCCGTCAGCACCAGCATTCTGAATGTATTGCAAAATCATGTGCTTGATTTTATCGCGTTCAAGACCTCTCACTTTCGTATATTGCGGTAGCTGTCTGGAGGCTTTGGCTACACCAAGAGATATGGTGTAGTTCGGAGCCTCTCCCTCAATCAGACCGCGCTTAAGTAGATCTTTTGCTATCTCATCGTCAATCCGATGTCCTTTCTGAATGGCATCGAGAGAAATGCAGTCGTGTAGAGTCAGATTGTCATTGTCTTTGAGCAGTTTGGTATACCGTTCATTTATGGCATTGCCATATATGCGGACCGCAACCTCTTTCTTCTCATTGTCAATCTCATAGTCCGGCATCGGGAATCTACGCTCCATCTGTTCGGTAAACATCTTCTTGATTCCCCGGCTTACCGTATCAATCATGTTGAAATGTACCATAGCCTTGCATAGACAGGCGTTGCGGAAGAATCGCTGCGGGCCATTGGTGGCAAGCGCATTTTCCAATGTGCCGGGAATGAAGGACCCCCATTGGCATAATAAAGAAAGCTCGGATTCTCAACGAAGTTTATGCGCTGACGCAGAGTGTAGTCCTGATGGGCTATGCAGTTATGAAGTGCCTCACGGATAGTGTAGTCGTCATACTGTTTCATCGTGTCGGGGAACAACGTGCCGCCCGGCATCTCACGCAAGGTCAGATTATGTATCTTGGCAAGAATCTCATCTACCGTTAGTATAAACGGCACAGAGAAATGTTCATAATCCACTACATCCTGTTTATCGTCACGGAGAGTCCACGTAACTTCCGCGACTGCCGGACGCAGTTTGCTGTCCGAGAACATTTTGCCAAGCAATATTATGGCTGCACAGGTAAGTTTGCCATTGACCATCAATTCACACTTGCTCAGAAATTCTTCTGTAGACCAACGGTTGACCTCCTCAGCCGGAATACGGCTATGCACCTTCTTGAACATCTTTCGAGCCTTAGCGATAGCCACCTCGTCAAGATCATCAATCGTGGCATCAGGTACAATTTCAGCAGACCAGTCAGGAGCCGGAGTCTGCCGACGTATTTCGTCTTGCTTGGACTGATTAAGCGGTTTGAGGCTTTCTCCGTCACGACCGTATGCAATCCCTTTCCACTTCATCACGATATTGCGAGGCGAAGCCGGAATCTTGAACATCAGTATACGCTTCCCATCTATCTCAATCGGGATAATCTCGCGGAAAGTCTGACCATCGGTAGTATGCTGAGAAAAGTCATGCTTTAGATTGTTGAGAGCCCCTTCGCCGTTTTTATATGACGTGCCGACAATCTCATGCC
>CAMYSW010000265.1:0-4104 GCA_947297425.1 uncultured Porphyromonadaceae bacterium | reverse complement strand
TCTATGGAGAGCCCGATGCGAACCCCATCGACGAAACAGCCCCAATCAAGCCTGCACCCTCTCCCTATGGCACCACGAAACAGATTTCTGAAGAGATCATTGAAGACTATATCAAATCCGGAGCGCCTATCAAGAGCATACTTCTCCGTTATTTCAATCCGATAGGTGCTCATCCATCTTCAAAGATTGGTGAACTTCCTTTGGGCGTGCCCCAGAACCTTGTGCCATATCTCACACAGGCAGCAGCCGGGATACGTAAGGAGCTTACCGTATTCGGTAATGACTACAACACGCCCGACGGTTCATGTGTCCGTGACTACATTGATGTCGTAGACCTTGCAAAGGCACATGTAATAGCAATGAAGCGCATGCTCGACCGCGATGACAAAGATGCTGTGGAAATCTTCAACCTCGGCACAGGAAGAGGACTCTCCGTGCTTGAGCTTATTGCATCGTTCGAGCGAGCTACAGGAGTCAAGGTTCCCCACAAGATCGGCGAACGACGTGCAGGTGATATTGAAAAAATATGGGCAGACCCGAAAAAGGCTAACGAAGACCTCGGATGGACCGCAGTTGTTCCAATCGATGAAACAATGAAAAACGCTTGGGCATGGCAATGCAAAGTAACTGGTAAATAAAATTCTCGGTTTATAAATACAAGGAGACGTTTGGATTTGTCCAAATGTCTCCTTGTATTTATATTTTAGCATAAGACAACTTGCATTTTCATAATGCAATTAATTTTTATTAACTTTGCAAAAATTTAATAAATTTTAAAACTTCAATTCAAACATACCAACTATAAATTATAGATTTTTTTGACATCATGGATTTCAGATTTTTAAGATTCGGTGCAATCACCGGATTTGCAGTTATTTTGACCGGGTGTATAGACAATGATTATGACTTGTCAGACATTGATACAACTTCGGAAATCAAAGTTAATAACCTGACTCTTCCTGTCAAAATAGATGCCATCACACTGAATGACATCTTTGATATTAGTGAAGACAGTAAGATACAGACCGTTACCGTGAACGGTCAGGAATTTTATGCCGTCACACAACATGGCGACATAAATTCACAATCGATCAATATTCCGACATTCGCACCCCACTCCCTTTCAATCCCGGAAACGAATGCGGCTTTCGAACTTAATATTCCGAACCTTGACACCAAATCAAGGATAACACCTTTGGAATTCTATTATGACCTTAAGGAGTTTGATCCGCAACCTGTCAATATCGTGGCATCAGACATAGATGAATCGGTACGTGAGATTCTAATGCTTGAATCCAAGCCCATGAACTTCAGGGTATCTTTTCAAGAAACGGAACTACCGGACTATATTGACCTGAAGTTTGAGAAACTGGAACTTGAATTACTCAAGGGTATGCAGCTGCAATCCCTACCTTCCAATTATTCTTATGATCCGGTTTCAGGAATATTGACCCTCTCTAACATAGAGTGTCCAAACAAGACTGCCGAAATAGCCATCACAGCCATAGGCTTTGATTTCACAAAGAATAATACTGAAATTAAAAATGGCTCATTCGACTATTCGGGAGAAGTGAAATTAATTTCCGGATTATTGAAAACCACTATAAATCCGGAGCATGTAAATCCTGATTTCACCCCCACCGCTAAAGTCAATTTCAATGTAAAAACCACAATTGACCCGTTCGAAGCTACTCATTTCACCGGGAAAGTGGAGTATAACCTGACCGGCAATGGACTTGACATTGACCCTGTCACACTAAACGACATACCGGATTTCCTCAATCAGGAGGGAACCGACCTCAGCCTTTCCAATCCCCAGATATACCTTAACTTGAATAATCCGGTGGCTGATTATAACCTATATTATAGCACAGGACTTGAACTTGTATCAGTCAGGGGTGAAGAGAAATTAAGTTTCACACCCGATAACGGTCAGAGGATTGCAACCGAGCCTCTGAACGCAGGTCCATACAATTTTGTGCTTTCGCCGAAAAATCCGACATCTCCTCTCGACCAGTATGCAACACGCCTTCAGCACATACCTTTCACCGGTTTGTCTGATATCCTCAGCGGGGACGGGCTTCCTGAACAGATTGAAATAAACCTTATTAATCCGGGACTGCCATTGCAGACCGTGAGCCGTTTCGAACTCGGCAAACCGATTGACGGCATAAGCGGAAGCTATGATTTCCTTGCTCCCATCGCCCTGAAAACAGGCTCTACGATCGTATATGGTGAAACAAAAGACGGTTGGAATGACGAGGATATCGATAAAATCAAAATCACTACCCTTGAAATCGAAGCTGATGTGACCAGCACTATTCCATTAGAGGCATCGCTTGTGGTTTATCCGCTGTCGGTTGACGGTTCTCGCATTCCCGGAGTAAAGGCTCATGGCTCAATACCGGCAAATGCAAAAGGGGAACATATCAAAATAATGTTGGAAGGCACAATAGAGCATCTCGACGGCATACATCTTGAAGCCACGATACACCCAGGTTCCACAGATGCTCTCGCTCCGACCCAGACAATAACCCTCGAGAACCTGCGTGCCCGCGTATCCGGCTCATACATAACCGAATTTTAAAACATACAACCACTACAAACTTAACTAAAAATGAAATCTTTAAAGAATTTATTCATCATAGCATCAGTGGTTGCAAGTTGCATCTCGGCTGATGCCCAACATACATACTCCGGATATTTCCTTGACAATTATACATATCGTTATGAAATGAACCCGGCATTCGGGAATTGCAAAGGATTCGTCTCAATGCCCGCAATCGGCAATTTCAACACCACAATCCGTGGAAACCTCCACCTGTCAGACATATTCTATAAATCACCTGACGGAGGCAAGACAATGCTCTTCACCAATCCTCAGATATCGGTTTCCGAAGCCATGAGCAAATTTGGCAGCCGCAACAAGATAGGCACCAATAATAAGATAAACATCCTGTCTGTAGGATTTAAAGGTTTCGGCGGATTCAATACTATATCCATATCCGCCAATGCAAACCTTGAGGCATCTCTTCCCAAAGCTTTCTTCTCTTTGGCAAAAGAGGGAATAACAAACAAGACCTACGACATTAAGGACATGTTTGCATATGCAAACGCCTATGCATCCATTGCCTTGAACCATTCACACGATATCAAGCAAGTGCCCGGGCTGCGCGTAGGAGGAGCCTTGAAATTCCTTGTAGGCGTAGGTAGCCTCGATGTTCGCTTTAACGAAGCGGACTTGACGTTAGGACATGACGAATGGACAGCGCGTACTAATGCCGACATATATGCCTCCATCACCGGCTTCCGCTTCAATAAAGACACCTACACACCATCAGCACCTAATGGCGGTGCACCTCGCGAATACGTATCCGGAGGCAATCTTGATGATGGATTCGGTCTTAACGGATTCGGTCTCGGATTCGATCTTGGTGCCGAGTATAAATGGAACGGTTTCAAATTTTCGGCAGCTGTGCTCGACCTTGGATTCATGTCTTGGGGCAAAACTCAATGGGCATCTACCGACGGCACCCAAACTTTCACCACGGATGCCTACACATTCAGCACAAATGGTGATGCAGACAATTCTTTTGACAACGAGTTAGACCGTTTGAAAGATGACTTGTCAAAACTTTACCAGCTCAAAGACATGGGTGAGAAAAATTCTCATACAAGAGCGTTGGCGGCAACACTAAACTTCGGTGTTGACTATGAACTCCCCATGTACAAGAACTTGCACTTCGGTCTTCTCAACTCCACACACATCAACGGTGCCTACACATGGACACAATTCCGTCTGTCGGCAAACATCGCTCCGGTAAAAATATTTTCCGCCGATGTCAACGTTGCTGCCGGAACTTACGGCGTTGGATTCGGCTGGATGCTCAACCTACATACCACCGGTATCAACCTCTTCCTCGGCATGGACCACACCCTGGGCAAACTATGCACCGGCCCGGTCATGATACCCCTCAACTCCAACGCCTCCTTCAACTTCGGTCTCAACTTCCCATTCTAACCCCTCAAACAGAGCAGATCAAAAAAGACCATTAAAGACAACCACATTAAATAGACAACCACAGTGTAGGGGCGGCTTTCAAG
>CAMYSW010000264.1:0-4113 GCA_947297425.1 uncultured Porphyromonadaceae bacterium | reverse complement strand
ATAATCAATTGTTAAACACTACAAACGGCCATTACGATTATACTATCCAAGCAACCAGCGTGGAATATCAATAATGGAAATACCTTCATAGTCACTCTCCTCGTGGCGGGTTCTTGCAAGGAGTATCTTGGGATACGCATCGCGAATCTGCAACAGTGGCTCTACTTCTCTGCGGAATGTATCTTCACCGGAAATGTCGTCACTGACCTGAATGTATAATTTCTCATTGCCTTTCATTGCAACAAAGTCAATCTCTTTCTGATACAGTTTACCTACATATACATCATATCCGCGTCGTAGCAGTTCTATGAAGACTATGTTCTCAAGCATACGCCCCCAGTCCATATTACGCTTGCCAAGTACCGCAAAACGAATGCCGGTATCTGCAAGATAGTATTTACTGAGCGACTGAAGATATGTCTTACCCCTCACATCATACCTTCTGGCCTCATAGAAGACAAAGGCATGGCAGAGATGGTCGATATAACTGCCCACTGTCTTGTAGTTGGTCTCTGTGCCATTTGCGACAAGGATATTACTGATATTCCTTGACGATGATATATTGCTCACATTATCCATAAGGTATTCAGCAACCTTTTTTAGAAGCGTCGCACTTCCCAGCCGATATTTCTCTACAAGATCCCGAATAAGGATTGTGTCATAAACATCCCGGATATACTTCTCTTTGTCAGAGTCGTTTTTATAAGTATATGAACCTGAAAGTCCTCCAAGTTTGATATAACGCTCGAAATGGTCATCATAATCACCGCCAATATCGAAATAGGCACAGTACTCCTTGAAGCTAAACGGATAAACGTGAATCTCCATGTATCGCCCTGTAAACAGTGTGGCAAGATCACTGCTCAGAAGAAAAGCATTCGAGCCGGTGAGATAGATATCGTATTTTTCATCTGAGTGCAGACTATTGATAGCCAGCTCGAATTTTTCACATAGCTGAACCTCGTCAATCATCAGATAATTATTGACTCCATTCTGGTATTTTTCCTCTATATAGTCGTTGAGAGCATGATACTCTTTCAGATGTTCAAACTTGATTTTTGTCAGGTCAATATAAATGATGTTTGCGGTAGCATCTGTTTTGACTATATAATCAGAGAACGCTCCTAACAGTTTGGATTTGCCACTACGTCTTATGCCCGTTATTATCTTAATATCGAGAGTATTTATTAAACCCTCTAACTGACGGAGGTACAACGGTCTTTCTATTAGTTTCATCTGATTTCATTTCCCAAACTTAAAAATTATTTGACTTTGGGAAACGATGCAAAGTTACAAATTATTTTCCAAACTAAATGAGAATGTAATCCAAAAAACTGAATTATCTGATTATGTCTGATTATGAAAGATAAAGCGACGAGAGTCGGAGCGGTCTTCCGTATCTGCGGCGCAAGGACTTATCGACCGCTCCGCCACTCATCGCTTGTCTGCACCCACGGGCGGAGACAATGGCGGCCGGTTCGTGCCTCGCTGACCGTCATAGACTCCGCTTTCCGGGGCGTGGTGACTTTTTTCTTTTCATTGTTTCAAGTCCATCGGCAACACCGACGGTTGCCGACTGATATGTTCCTTTGTGCCGTCATGCCGGGGGTGCCTTTCAAGCAGGCATCACATTAACGGATGGGCAAGTATAAGTCGCTCGCCTGATATAACGTGCGGCTAAGGGCTGTTCATTCAATCCGTCAAAATCTCCACGCTCCTGCGGAGGTAGTATTTGGCCGGCTTGCCTGAACCACCCTTTTTTGTCGCCACACGCCTTTCAAGCGTCGAGCAACTCATACAGCCACACCGTCACTGGACGCATGGTTAAAAAAAGCACCCGCCTATATGACAGCTACAAATCCACATATTAGAAATTCAGGTCGAGGCAAAGCTCACCAAACCTCCCATCAATACCGCATATTAAAGACGGTCGCAAGGGTGGTCGGCTTCATAATCGGCACATTGGTGGCGGTGGTCGTATGGGTGGTTGTAAGACCCATATTCAGAGGCATCGGGTGGATAATATCCCTGCTGACGATGATAGCGGTAATCTATTGGCTATTGACAATTTTCTAAACATTTACGACTATGGCACAGAACTCAATGAAAGGAATTATGGCGTTCCAAGACACAATCAGAACTTATCTTGACAATATGGCGGAGTCTGACGCATTGTTCGCCGTCAAGTATGCCAATCCCTCAAAGTCGCTCTCTGAGTGCATCACCTATATAATCTGCCAAGTGCAGAAAAGCGGGTGCAACGGATTCGAGGACGATGAAATATTCGGAATGGCAGTCCACTACTGGGAAGAAAGCGAGATAGAGGTCGGAAAGCCTGTCAACTGCCAAGTGGTGGTCAACCACACGGTAGAACTCACCGAGGAGGAAAAGGAGCAGGCACGGCAGGACGCCATCGCAAAACTCCGTGACGAGGAAGCGTCCAAGATGCGCAGACCCTCGCAATCCAAGAAGGCGACAGAGAACAGACCCCAAGTTGAACAACGCAGTCTTTTTGACTTCTAAAACATTACGACTATGAAACCGAGAACGAAACTTGAAAAGGCAGTAATCGCACAGAGTGGGCATCTTCGCCCACTCGCCACCGCTCCCCGTCGTTGGGCATTCAGAAACACAATCGACCACTATGCCTACCGCTTGCCGAAAGGTCGCACTACTTGTATGGACTGCGGACATTCGTGGCTGATAACCGGTCACACCGACAAATGCACCTGCCCCAACTGCAAGGCTCAACTTGAAGTTAAGGAAACATTAGAGCGCAAATGTCAGCAGAAATCCTATCTCAACGTGATAGCCACCTGCGGAGAGTATCAGATACTGCGAATGTTTCTCATGGAGGTGAACATGCGAAAAGGGTTCAAGGCTTCGTCCGCCTTTCGGGAAATCGGGCAGTATTGGATTGCCCCCGATGGAAAAACTGCTCTTGTGGCTATTCCGCGTATAATGGGCTGGCATCTTGACTGCTTTGCCTTCGGTTATCCTATGGAGATAAGAAAAGACAACGACATCTACCGCTATATTTCCGACCAATATCTCTATCCGAAATTCAAGATAATTCCGGCTCTCACGAGAAACGGATTTGACGGAAATTTCCACGAAATCCGTCCAATCAAACTTTTCTCAATGCTCCTTTCCTCACCGCAAGCCGAAACACTGATTAAAGAGGGCAACACAGATATGCTTAAATATATGGCATATCATACCGACGAGGTAAAACACTTCTGGGCATCATATATAATCGCCAAGCGTCACGGATATGAAATCCCCGACCTCTCAACGTGGTATGACTATCTGCGTATGTTGGAACGTTTCGGACGTGATACCCACTCGCCGAAACTTATCGCCCCCGCAAATCTCTTTGACGCACACGATGAATATGTGCAGAAAGTACACCGCTAGCGAGAGAAGGAGCGCAGAGAAGCTGACCGAATCAAGGCGTTGGAGAATGAAGAAAAGTTCAGGGAACTGAAAGGTCGTTTCATCGGACTTGTGTTTACCGACAACGAGATAGAAATCAAAAAACCTCGACAGCGTTGACGAATACTACGAGGAAGGCAGGACACAGCATATCTGCGTCGGCAGTAGCCAATACTATCTCAAAGCCGAGAGCCTTGTATTCTCTGCCCGAATTGACGGCAAGACAGTGGCTACCGTGGAGATAGACCTAAGGACGCTCAAAGTGGTACAATGCCGAGCAGTCTGCAACAAGGTGAGCGAGTATCAGCAACGGATAGAAAACGCTATCGCAAGCCACCGAGAGGAAATCAAGGCACGAATGACCGCATAAATGTTTAATCCGACCTGCGCCAGCAATGGCGCAGGTCACAATACCCACCCATTATGAACGTGACATTTGAACATCCGACTATCATTTTTGATGACAAAATAGCCGAAATCATCATAGAATTTGTGAACCATATTCTCTATGCCGACAGCGAGAAAACACTACGGCAGATAGTAGCCGATTTTGCCGACAAGTACGACCTTGACCGATACTTCGTAGTGGGCTATGGCGGCCACCATATGTGGGTTAAACAAAGAAAGATAACCAACCCCGATATAACTTTTGGATACCGGATACTGATTGTAGAATAC
>CAMYSW010000263.1:0-4122 GCA_947297425.1 uncultured Porphyromonadaceae bacterium | reverse complement strand
GCATTAGGTTGTTTGATGCGAAGTTTTATTTTGAGGCTTTAGGTTTGAGGCTTTAGGTGTTAGGTTGGGATTAAACAGGTAGGGGCGGATATTTTCTAAAGCCTAAAGCCTAACACCTAAAGCCTAACATCACCTCATCTTGTCGAAATAGGAGGGATCGCCTACTACCCAGATGGCATCGCCTGCTTGAAGCACCATGTCCGCTTCGGGCTGGATAAATTCGTCTTCTTCGCGTTGAACTTTCACGATCATCGAATAGTAATCTTTCTGGATGTTTGTCTGACCTAATGGCATTCCCACAATGGGGGAATGTTCGGTAAGCCTGATGCTCTTTAATTCCACCTTGTGTTGAGTCACTTTAACCGCACTGCAGGCATGTTCCGAGGCTTCGATATCCTCATTAAGTTTCTTCAGTTGGTCATCGCTGCCGATCACTCCGAGTATGTCTCCGGGGAATATTCGGGCCATAGGAGAGGGCAGCGGCATATAGTCGTCACCACGCTGTATACTTGATATGCTCACTCCGTAATCATCCCGTAATCGGGAATCCTTTATCTTGTCACCCACGAATGGAGAGCATTGTCCTACCTGTATATAGGCCTGATGCATATCGTCAACCAGATTGTTATTGGTGCCGAGACGGGTGTTTTCGCGGCTGTTGAGGTTGTTCATGAACCTCTCTTCCATCCGGTTGTATCGCTGCATGAGTTTTGTGGATGCAAAAATCATTATGAGTATAAAGCATCCGGCTCCTACAATCCATCCGGTGATTGAAGAATAGGCGAGTGTTGTGAAATATGTAATGAACAGCAAGGCGAGGAGGTAACGTACAATGCGCATTGCAACAAGCGGGACGTCATAGAAACTTGCCGACTTGTGGAGCTGCATCCTCTCATCAGGTTTCGTGGTGCTGAAACTTAATGCCACGAGGAAAGGGAGCATTGCCATGATAGTTATGACCGTGGCAATGAGGTGTCCCCACTTGGGAATGTACTCTTCCATGACAGGGAACAGGAAACTGCGGGAGAACAATATCTCCGCAAGGAGTATCACCGAATAAAGGAGTATCCTCCATAAATAGCGCTTTATTATGGCGATCCATAACTGTTTCGTCTCATTGGAATCTACAACCTGTTTTGAATATCTCGATATCAAGAAGTTCAACCCCTTGGGGAGATGTCTTTCCACATGTGTGTATGCCCCATCTGCCATCTTGATGAAATAAGGCGTGGTAAAGATCGTGAGCACAGAGACAGCCACTATTATAGGATACAGCGACTGGTTCAGAACGCCGAGGCTCATGCCTAATGACGCAATGATGAAAGAAAATTCTCCGACTTGAGTGAGGGTGAATCCGCTTTCTATAGCCACTTTGAGATTCTGACCGGTCACAAGCATTCCGAGTGTGCCGAAGATTATCATTCCCACAATTACGACGGCTGCGAGTATCAGGATTTCCCACCAATATTGACCCAACACGTGAGGGTCCACCATCATTCCCACGGAGATGAAGAAGACTGATCCGAAAAGGTTCTTTACCGGACCTATCACCCTTTCCATCCTTTCCGCCATTACTGTTCCGGCGAGGATGGATCCCATAACGAAAGCCCCAAGTTCCAGGGAGAACCCGCAGATTACGCTGAATACAGCCATGGAGAAGCAAAGTCCCATCGCCACCACGAGAAGCGTCTCATCATTGAGATAATTGCGCATCTTCGTGAGGAAAGTGGGTATTACATATACACCTACAAGGAACCATATTATGAGGAAGAAAACCAGTTTGCCGATAGAATAAAGCAGTTCTATCCCTTTTATGTCGCCCATTGCCATTGAAGAGAGGAGCACGAGCATCAATACCGCAAAAAGGTCTTCAATTATTAGCACCGCCAACACGAGGGAAGCGAATTTCTTTTGTCGCAATCCAAGGTCGTCGAGCGATTTCATGATTATGGTGGTTGACGACATTGAGATCATGCCTCCGAGGAATATGCAGTTTATGGTATTGAATCCGAGTATACATCCAACGCCGAAACCGGCGAATGTCATTCCGGTAATGATTATCAAAGCTGTCACTATTGCCGAAGAACCGGAATTCATCAGCTTCTTAAATGAAAATTCCAGACCGATGGAAAACATCAGCACCACTATTCCGAGGTCTGCCCAGAACGAAATGTTCTCGAGGTTGGATATCGACGGGAGATATTCGAATTTCGGGCTCGCAAGAAATCCGGCAAGGATATAACCGAGCACTACAGGTTGCTTCATCTTCTTGAAAAGGAGCGTGACCACGGCTCCGAGCAATAGGATCCATGCGAGGTCGGCTATCAGTCCGTTTGTATGTTCCTCTTCAGAAGATGCCGCTTCGGCATCGGGATTTATTTCAGTGGAAACTTTCTGGGTAATTTCATCCACGGTGGTCTCCTGAACCTGGGATGTGTATTCAGACGCTATCGGTAGATGGAACATTGGTTTTATCGTTTTTTTGCTGTATTCGTTGTATCACGTAAAGGTTGTAATATGAAAGCACGAGAGTGGTCAAGGGGAGTGCGATTATAAGCCCCATAAATCCGAGTAGACTGCCCCATATTGATAGGGAGAGGAGAATTATAGCCGGATTCAGTCCCATAGCCTTGCCCATGATCTTGGGTGTGAGAACGAGGTCTTGAATGCACTGCACCACCACGTATACAGCCATGGATTCCCAGAAAATGAGCCAGAAATCTCCTCCTGTGCTTACGGTCCATACCAGACAGAGCAGAGCCGTGATCGGTAAAGATATAAGTTGAAGGTATGGAACCATGTTGAGCATGCCTATAAAAAGTCCGAGCACTATCCCCATCGGTAATCCTATGATGAGGAATCCTATTGAGAAAAGTATGCCGACAATGAAGGCTATCAGGAATTGTCCTCGGAAATAGCGGTTCATGGCGTTCTTTATGTCATCGAATATGCGGAACACACGCCTGCGATGGCTGTGCGGAACAAGCTGGCGAAAACTGAGTGAGAGCTTTTCGTAATCAAGCATTATGAATATCACGTAAAGGATCACCACGAGCCAGCTGATAACTCCGAAGACGAAAGCGAGGCTCGAACTCAAGAAACTCCATGAAGACGAGATGCTTGTTTTGATAAGTTTCTCCCATTGTTCTTGCGATAGGAGTTTCGAAAGCTGGTTGAAATCTATATTGTCTCTTATAAATCGGTGAATGCTTTCGGAGATAAATGGTATGTCTATCTGTTTGGTGGCATATGTTTTTACCATTTCTGTCATTTGTGCGCATTCCGATATGAGATAAGGGAAAAAGATGGCACAGAATCCGCCTGCCACTACGCATGTTTCTATAAGTGTGGTCATCACCGGAATGAAACGGTTCTGTGTATGCATCCATTTCTGGTTCCATTTCACCACGGGTTCAAGCATATATGCTATCAGGCATGCCACGAGAAAGGGTAAGAGCACCCCCTTTAGGATAGAGAGGAGGTACAATGTTGCCAGAAGGGCGCATACAGAAAAAAGAATACGCACCACTCTGTCGAATGTGTAAGGACGGCGTTCGTAGTTATTCATAAGCCAAAATTACTAAAAAGATTTGTAAGTCGAAGCAAGAAGAGTTAATTTTGTACTTATGAAAATGCGACAGATACTCTTTCTGCTTCTCCTCGTTGCGGGATTGCCGTTGTATGCCGATGTCCTGGATGATTTCAGCCAGACTCGAGGCATCAGCACCGACAATTCTGCGATTCTTGTAATTGATTTGTCCACGGGAGATACCCTTTTGGAAATGAATGCGGATCGTCCCCTCATCCCGGCATCGATTATGAAATGTGTCACTACGGCGACTCTTCTTTCGCGTCTTGATGAGGAATCCAGGTTTCACACGGAAGTATATGCAACCGGGGAGGTTCGTGACAGTGTTCTTGACGGCAACCTGGTCATTGTAGGTAGCGGCGATCCTTCGCTCAACTCCCGTTATGTGGAAGGGTGCAAAAACATTTGCACCGAGATCGCATCCGCCCTTTCCGAGCGCGGGGTGACCTCTATCAGGGGGCGCATCGTGGTGGATGAGGGTATCTGGAGCGGTCCTGCAAACCCCCGTTCATGGATGGCGGGCGACCTCAAGC
>CAMYSW010000262.1:0-4142 GCA_947297425.1 uncultured Porphyromonadaceae bacterium | reverse complement strand
GGATATACAATGACCTTGAATGATGACTTTTCGCTCAAAGAGCTTACACAGCAGCAGGAGGATATTGTGGAGCAGGACTTCAAGGCGGCACTGGATTTCAAGGCCCGACTTAGCGAACGCTCAAAAATCAAGTTTGGATGCAAGTTCGTGAACAAGACAAAAGATAAGGAGATAGACTATTACGAATACACTCCGCTTGACAAAAAGGCATTTAACGCAGATGCGCTTGCACATACCACAGACCAAAGTACCGACAGATTCATGCCTTCCTCAAAATATCAGGCCGGCACATTCGTTGACAAGAAATTTCTTGGCTCCCTCAATCTTGACGATTCCAATTTGTTTGAGCGAGAGCAAATTGCAGAGGAACTTGCGGGCAATTTCCATGCGAGGGAGAATGTGGCATCAGGTTATGTGCGTATTGATTCCAGACTTTCCGACCACCTTAACTTTATGGGCGGTCTGCGTGTCGAGAACACATCACTGCGTTACATAGGCAGAAATTACGATGATGAATCCAACAGCGTCTCCAAGACCGAGCCTGAGACTTCAAATTATATAAATTTCCTCCCCTCATTATTATTGAAATGGGACATCAACAAGGATTTCATGCTGCGTGCCGGTTATAACCAGTCCATATCCCGGCCAAAATATTCCGCACTCGTTCCCGGCATGAATATCAAACGTGGCGACAATGAGATAAGGATCGGGAATCCCGGTCTGAGAGCAACGACATCTCACAATATCGACCTCAACGCTGAATATTACTGGAAATCAATCGGATTTGTGTCCGCCGGAATTTTCTATAAAAGAATAGAAGGATTCATCGTTGATGAGGTGGCTTATAACAAGGAGTATCAGGGTACTGTCTGGACTAAGTTCACACAACCTAAAAACGGTGGCAACGCTAATCTTTTCGGAGTGGAAATGGCATGGCAGCGTGATTTCAGTTTCATCACACCGGCGATGAAGTGTCTCGGACTTTACGCTACATACACCTATACCCACTCACGCATTACCGACTTCAACTTCGAGGGTCGTGAAAACGAGAAAGGCCTCAGCTTGCCCGGCTCTCCCGAGCATACAGCCAATCTCTCGCTATATTTCGACAAGTGCGGTTTCTCCGCAAGAGCCTCATTCAACTATGCCTCGGCATTTGTCGACGAAATGGGCGCAAGTTCGTTCTACGACCGATACTATGATGCCGTGAAATATCTAGACCTGAACGTCAGCTACACATTCGGGCGCAAAACAAAAATAACCGTATATGCCGACTGTAATAACCTCCTCAATCAGCCTCTGCGCTATTATCAAGGTAGCAAGGACTACACGATGCAGCAGGAATATTACGGAGTGAAACTCAACGGCGGTGTAAAAGTAACATTCTAAAAATACAAAACAATGATTCGTAAATTTCTTATCGCGGCTTTGGCTCTCATCCCCTCTTTTGGAGCCATTGCCCAGACTGAAATCGCCAAAGGCGATGTGAACCTGATGGTAGTGTCAGACCTCGGACGTAATGGTCACTATGACCAGAAGCCTGTTGCCGCGACGATGGGCAGAATTGCAGAACAAATAGGACCCGATGCTATTCTTGCTCTTGGCGACACACATCACTACTGCGGAGTGGAGAGTGTGACAGACCCCTTGTGGATGACCAACTATGAGCTTGTCTACGACCACCCGGAGCTTATGGTGAACTGGTATCCCGTCTGCGGCAACCATGAATATCGCGGCAAAACCCAGGCGGTTATCGACTATTCCGGCATATCCCGCCGTTGGGAGATGCCGGCAAGATATTACACCAAGACCTTTGAAGATGACGGGACAACTGTCAAGGTGGTATTTCTCGACACTACTCCTTTGATTGACAAATACAGGAAAAAGACCGACACATATCCCGATGCTGTGAATCAGGATACCGAAGCCCAGTTGCAATGGCTCGAAAAGACTTTGACAGAGGCGACGGAAGACTGGATCGTTGTGGTCGGTCATCATCCCATCTATGCCTATACCGACAAGTCGGAATCTGAGCGAACAGATATGCAGAAGAAAGTTGACACAATTCTGCGGAAGCACAATGTGGACATGTATATCTGCGGTCATATCCACAATTACCAGCACATCCGCCGCCCGGATTCAAAAATCGACTATGTGGTCAACACATCCGGCTCCCTCACACGGACTCCGAAAGAAATCGAGGGCACCGTATTTTGCAACAATTCTCCCGGATTCTCTGTCCTGACCGCCGACAAAGAGAATCTTAAACTGAATTTGCTCAATAAAGAAGGCAAAACCATACATGTGGTAAGCCGCACCAAATAATACATGGCTTATGTGATATTCTAACAAATAACTACAAAACTCAGATACGTTTCATGCTCTCTCATGGAACGTATCTGACTGTGTATTTTAATAATCTAAATTGATCTAACAACAATGATTCGGTAAAAATTACCGAATCATTGTTGTTAGATAGTCTGACAGAATACAAAGATGGTTATTTGGATATCCCATTTTCAATTGAAAATCTATCTGATTTCAGTAAAACAGGTGAAGTTATCCAATTTAGAATATCAGTAGAAGAGGCCGAAAAAAGATATAATAATAGGATCGGATATAGATTGCAATCAAGATTAAAGGATGAGATGAGATAAAAATACTACCACAAATAGCATTTTTGATTAAAGGTGTTCTTTAATACTTTATCCCAGGCAAAACAGTCAATCGGCAGAAGTCTATTGAATAAAATATTGCCTATTTTATTCAATACAGAGATATAACTGAATAAAATTAGCTATATTTGCAGTCTAAAACAGATTGCAATGAAAACAACGATACTCAATCAGCGGGCAGAGCGTGACGAACTGATGTCGCGCCCTTATCAGCAACGGCATACAAGGTATGACGCTGAAGAGTTGCTACAAAATCCGCTTATCAAACTAATAACCGGGCCTCGTCGTGTCGGGAAATCGGTTTTTGCCCTGCTTATGTTGCAAGGTAGGAATTTCGCTTATCTCAATTTCGACGACAATCAGTTGCTTGAAAAGTGGGATGAAGACTTGGTAATGTTGGCACTTGAAGATGTCTATCCCGGCTATGACTTCATGCTGCTTGATGAAGTCCAGAATCTTCCCGGCTGGGATCTGTGGGTCAGTAAGCTCTACCGACGAGGCAAGAATCTCGTAATCACTGGCAGCAATGCCAATATGTTGAGTCGCGAAATGGCTACCGTTCTTACAGGGCGTTATCTCCAGATCGAGATGCTCCCGTTCAGCCTTGCAGAAACGATGACATGGAAGAATATCAATCCGCAACTGGAAGAACAGGCTGCGCAGGCTGTAACGCTTGCTGATGACTATATGCGCAACGGCGGTTACCCGGAAACAATTCCAGCACGCAGTATCACCAAGAGTTATCTTTCGACGCTGTTTGATTCCATCCTGCTGAAAGATGTAGCCAAACGCCATAAGGTGAGGAACACAACCGACCTATATAATCTTGCCACCTACCTACTCTCCAACTTCTGCAATCCGATATCTGCCAATGACCTTGCCGGAGAACTTGGGTTGTCAAGTGTTGCAACGACAAAAAAATTCTGTGACTATCTGGCAGAACCATATCTCTTCTTCTACCTGCCGCGTTTCAACAACAAACTGAAATTGATGACCAAAGCTCCTAAAAAGGTGTATGTGGTTGACAACGGTTTTGTGCAGAGTACGGCATTCAATCTCAGTGAGAACCTCGGTCGTCTGCTGGAGAACCAAGTGTTTGTAGAATTGCTGCGCCGTGGCTATATCCCCGGACAGACACTGTTCTATTACCGCACACGCAACGACAAAGAGATCGACTTCGTTACCCGCAAAGGCACAAAGGTCGAGCAACTGATCCAAGTCTGCTACGACATGACCTCCGAGAAAACACGCAAACGCGAACTCGATGCCCTCGTCGAAGCCGCCGAAGAACTTCACTGCGACAACCTCCTTGTCATCACAAACGACCAACAAGGAAAATTGTTATATAAGGATAAACGAATCAGAATCAATTGTATATCAGGCGGATTTTAATATACAATGATTCGGTAAAAGGCACAACGTGTCAAACGCGGTCTGGAGATAATGGCGATTGGGGCAATAAGTCTG
>CAMYSW010000261.1:0-4189 GCA_947297425.1 uncultured Porphyromonadaceae bacterium | reverse complement strand
TCTGCCGAGGATAAAGCCGTTGCGGTCAACAGCAATATTGCGTTTTATGCCTTTTACCTTTTTATTGGCATCGAACCCGTTGCCGCCCTGACGGTTGCCCCACTTGACACTTTGGGCGTCAAGCGCCATGACCGAAGGTGTGGCGGACTGTTTACGTTTGCGGCGTATCTTAATGACGAGTTTTTCTATGCAGTGGCTCAGATAGCCGTCTGTCCTCCATTTGTGGAAGTACCAATAGACCGTCTGCCATTTTGGAAGATCGTGAGGAAGCATGCGCCACTGGCATCCGCTGACCAAAAGATACAGAACTGCCTCGAATATGGAACGCAGGGAATATTTGCGGTGTCTGCAATCATTTTCAAAGAATACTTTGTTTATATAAGGCCATTGACCCTCGGTCAGATGTGTCTGATAGAAGCTGATTTTATGCATACTAATCGACTTTCTTCTACAAACACTCTGATTGAGGGTTTGTTATGCCACTTAATGTTTAATTTGGTTTAAATTCAAACACTCTCTAAGTTGTTTTATTTTATAGTCGGTTTATTTCATCTTCTCGCACTGCTTTTCCCTTATACTTACCTTTGGTAGCATTAACTGTATATCGAATAGTAAGCGACATATATTGCGAAGCTCCCTGTATGTCTGATTTATAGCCTACTGTATTGGAATAAGTATCAAATTTTTGCTTCCATGTTCCGAAGATGTCATTGGCAGACAGTGTAAAAGTCCAATTACGATAACTTTTGCTTATTGTCAATGCCATTTGCCATGTTCCGCGGGAATATGTGGTGGATGTATTGCCGGTCCCAAGATAAAACACTGATAGATAGGCGTAGATTCCCTCAGGTAAATCGAATCTGTTATTCAGGGATAACTGATAGAACGGTTTATTATATTTCCTGATTAGGTTGCCGTATTTCAAATTTTGAAGCAATAAAACGCCTTGAATAGTCGGATGCCAGAACTTGACATTAAATCCTTGTGAAGCGACAATCTGCCATGTGTCATAGTCCGGTAGATTGACATTGGTTCTGACATTTGCATTAAGTCCGGCATCATATTGATATACGCTTCCGATTGCATTTTCAGAACGTATATATGTCCCTTGAAAGATAAAATTTCGGTAGTATAATGAAACTCCTATATTGTGGGTTCTTGAAGCAACTAATCCCGGGTTGCCTGTTTCCCACAAGGTTGGTGTGACATAAGCAAAATTGTTATCAAGCAATGAATATGACGGACGGCTGACTTTAGCTCTGTAGTACATTGTTAAGTTAATAGGCGATTTGAACTGGATTCCTAAATTGGGAAGAAAATCATGGTATTTCCTTGAAAGATTATTGTCAAGAGTCTCATCTCTCCAATAACGCGAATCTGTGGTTTCATATCGGACACCTCCGTAAATGTTCCATTTTGGATTTATGTCCCAATCAAACGAAACAAAATATGCTTGCAGATTCTGGCGGACGATATCTGATGAAGACATTGGAAACATATCCGATAGTCCGTGACTCGTAAAACTTTGGTCGTTTTTTGTATGGGCATATTCCGCTCCGGCCTCTACCTCAATATCGCCGAATTTTCTATCTATTCTCAATTTGGCGCCAAAATAATCATGATTTGATTTATTGCTGTTTGTTATGATTCTTCCGGTTTCTTCCTCCTTTGCATCCCAACATGATGTATTTTTTCCGAACATATAGTCAAAATCTGTGCGCAAACCGATAGACAGTGGCAGTTTGAAATCTCCAAAGGCATTGATATAATGGTCGAAAGCCTGAGCATCAAGTGATGTTGCTGATGTAATGTCACTTATTGGCAGCACATCTGTCGAAGAATTACCCTCAGAGATAAATTTACTTTTAGGTGTGCGGCTGAAGATATACTTTATGCCTGCGGAGTTTTTTCCGAAGTCATAGTTTAAGCCACCGTCTGCTGTCAACGACTGACTACGCTTCTTTGCCGTTTCATCAGAGAGTGTTGTAAAGGTTTCCTCTGCATCTGAGGTTCTTTTGAATATTTCTGCATAATGTCGCGTCTGCTTAAAGCCATCCCAGCCATAAGATATGTCACCGAAAACGGTCAAGCCGTTATCGTTATGATATTGTAGATTGGCACCGGCTGATTCCGACCATTCTTCGGAGGCTGTCACATTTCCTTTGCCGGAAACATACAATCCGGCGAGTGGCTGTTTTGTTTTAATGAGGATTACAGCAGACACATCGAAGCCATATTCTGCGGACGGATTAGTAATGATTTCCACTGATGCGAGGTCAGAAGATTTCAGAGTGTTCAATTCAAATGAACTCATCATTTTCCTCCCGTTGATATATATCACGGGAGCACCTTTACCGAGAACAGAAATACTACCTACCGAGCCGTCGATAAGCGGCATCTGCATAATTGCATCTGTGGCGCTCCCGATTTTTGAAAGAGGATTGCCTGACATAGACACTTTCAGACCGCGAGCCGTCGGTTTGGTGTACTTTCTTTGGGCGGTCACAACAACCTCATTGAGATCCCTATTAATAAGAAGGGAATCAAGAGAATCCTGTGCGTAGATGCCCATGGGCATTGCAAGCAGGAACGAGATAATCAGTATGATTCTTTCCATATATAAACGGTTTTTGTTTCTGCCGCAAAGTTAGTGCAACCAGCCATAACCGTCTATATATCAAGTCGGACAATAATATGACACAAGTCGAATGTCACGCTTTTGTCCCAAAAATGGCATCAAAAACAGCTTGAGGAAGCTTTTGTTTGATTCTGCTCTTGCGCCGGCGGAGTGCATCCTCGCTTGACCCGAAAGCCACAGATGCAACCTCTTTTGAGAATCCGACATAGATTATTGAGCAATACAACACATCGTCAGATGTCATGTCCGGATATAGTTGCCGGAGGTTTGAACATACATCTGCAAACTGCCCGATCACCCCTTCCAGAGTCTCCTTGACTGCGGTTTTATCAATAGTATCAGAATCACGTTTCAGGTTCAGTTGTTTCAACTGACTATATATCGGCTTCCGTATGAACAGTTCTTTATTCAGTCTCAACTTTTCAATAATCTCGGGCTGAACTTCGGCATTTACTTCGTTGGCAGGTTTGTCGTCTTCATTATGAGATCCTGTAAGCTGAGCTATTCTAAGATTTAGCTTTAATATTTGTTCGTTCAACTCAATCTGCTTCCTTATCATAAGCCTGCGTTTAACTCCAGCAAAAAGAAATGCTGATAATATAATGATGACAAATAAACCGATTATGATGGTTATATCCCTATTTTTCTTCACTTTATCGAGTTTAGATGTAAACTCCAGCTCTGTTTTTGAAAGTTTTTCATCAAAACTTATCGAGTCAATCTTGTTCTTTATTTCGTCAATGGAATCACGATATTCAAGAGCTGACTCATACCTTTCTTCCCCTATTTCAATGGTATATAAATTATGATATCGGGAAAGTCGGCCATATAAATTCAAATCTATTACACTCTGCTCTTCAAGCATTTCTTTTGCCTTGTCAAAGTTCTTATTTCCAATAAGATAATTCAATCTGACATTTGCCAATTCGATTTTAAGCACACTATCACTGCCAACAGCACGATCCATATTGTCAAGCATCTCATGCGCTTCATCCATATTTCCGATCTGGATGTATGCACTTGCAAGATTAATTCCCGCCATTACTTCGGTATATCTTAATCCAGAGACATGGCTTATATTCTGACATTCCTTAAGATAAATCAAAATCGAATCATTGTCGGATATAGTCAGACACCTGTTCCACAACGCAGGACTCTCATATTCTTTGCCACATTCACGTGCAACAGCCAATGCTTTCTTAAAATAGTCATCAGCCTTATCCTTTTTGAAGTCAGAATAATATATACTTCCGATACGTGACAACACCTTATATTTCAACGTATCAGGGGTATTTACGTATAGATTATTCTCAAGATCAAAAAGCTGTGTAAGCGCTTCATCTTTTTTATCCTCTGATATTAAATCCTCTGCCCTTTGTAATCCACGATATATTTCAGCATTATGGCCACTGTTACAAGCCACTAACAGCAAAAACATCGCTAATTTTGCTATAAAAGTTTTATGGAAATTGTGCAATCTCATGATTCTCCAAAATGCCCTACTCTCAACTGGCAAGTGCAAAATTAGCTATTTGACGAAAGAAAACATTT
>CAMYSW010000260.1:0-4190 GCA_947297425.1 uncultured Porphyromonadaceae bacterium | reverse complement strand
GGCAAGAGCCATATTAAACACAGCTTCGTGAAGAAGGTTATTGGATTTAAGTGCCGGATATGCAGAAAGGTCGTTTTTACGTTTCCAAGTCTGCTCGATAGGCATGAAATAACCGGGACGGGCTTTATATGTGGAGCGGATCTCATAAGGATTCACCGCCCATGCCTTAAATTCATCCTGAAAAATAGTATCACCCGCCCAGCGATAAGCTCCGGTTTCAACAATAACCGGAGCCACAGCTGCAGAAACAGTTGCAGCAATAGCAATCGCTGGAACCATTAACAAATATCTGTAACCTTTCATTTTATAAAATCGTTTTATGATGATTTGGACTATTTAAATAGTTTATTCGGCATTGAACATGCATGTTCAATACCGAATAAAAATTATTATATTTATTTAGCTTTTTTACGCGATTTTTTCTTGCGCCAAGGTTCATGACGTTTTCCCGGCTTCCTTGGTTCCAAAGGCTTATTAGGGTTGCCATTATCGGAAATAAGAGCGAAATCAAGTTGTTTGCGGTCAAGGTCGGCACGAGCTACCTGCACCTTCACCCTGTCTCCGAGAGTATATTTGGTGCCATGGGAACGCCCGATCAGACAATAATTCTTTTCATCGTAATCATAATAATCATCCGCAAGGTCACGCACTGGAACAAGTCCCTCACACATAGATTCCGTGAGCTCAACATAGAAACCCCATTCGGTTACACCGGAGATAACTCCGTCGTAGATTTCGCCGAGACGCTCCTGCATAAACTCAACCTGCTTGTAACGTATTGAAGCCCGCTCGGCATTGGCAGCAAGCTGCTCCATATCCGACGAATGCTTGCATTCGTCCTCGAGTTTGATCCTGTCCACACTCCTTCCGCCATCAGCATACTTAGCAAGGAGACGGTGAACCATCATGTCGGGATAACGACGTATCGGAGACGTGAAATGGGTATAATAATCCATCGCAAGCCCATAATGACCTACATTCTCGGTGGTGTATACAGCCTTCGCCATAGATCTGATGGCAAGAATAGAAAGCATGTTCTCTTCCCCTTTTCCTTTCACATCCTTGATAAGGCGATTTACACTCTTGTTGATCTCTTTTGCTCGTCCGTCAGTAGCCACTTTATACCCGAAACGTGAAGCTATAAGGGCAAGATTACCGATCTTTTCAGGATCCGGATTGTCATGTATCCTGTATACAAATGATTTCGCTTTCTTACCCTTGGGTACTTTACCTATGGATTCGGCAACCGTTAGGTTCGCAAGAAGCATAAACTCTTCGATGAGTTTGTTGGCATCCTTTGATTCTTTAAAATAGACGCTCACCGGTTTCCCTTTCTCGTCAATCTCAAAACGAACCTCGGCGCGGTCAAACTCCAAAGCTCCGGCATCAAAGCGGCGACGGCGCAGTTGCTTAGCCAGGCTGTTGAGCACACATACCTCTCGTGAGAAATTCTTACGTCCATCCTTATCTACCGGCTCCACTACTTCTCCGTTATCCACCTTCTCTATAATTTCTTGCGCCTCTTCATATGTGAAACGGCGGTCACTACGAATCACGGTCCTGCCGATACGGCTGTTAACCACCTCGGCGTTTGAATCAAGTTCAAAAATTGCAGAGAATGTAAGTTTCTCTTCATCGGGACGCAAGGAGCATATGCCGTTAGAAAGACGCTCCGGAAGCATCGGAATGGTCCTGTCAACCAAATAAACGCTCGTGGCACGCTTCTCAGCCTCTTTGTCTATCACCGAACCGGGACGCACATAATGCGTGACATCCGCTATGTGCACGCCCACCTCCCAATTGCCGTTGGCAAGCTGACGGATAGAAAGGGCATCATCGAAGTCTTTTGCATCACGAGGGTCTATCGTGAACGTGGTGACATTACGGAAATCTTCACGCTTTTCAACCTCTGCGGCAGTAATGCCTGCGTCAATCTTATCCGCAGCTTTCTCCACATTGTCTGGATATTTGTACGGAAGTCCGAACTCTGCAAGGATGGCATGCATCTCGGCATTGTTTTCACCTTTCTTGCCGAGGATGTCGACAACCTCCCCTCTGGGATTCATCTCGTCATCTTTCCAATATGTGATGCGGGCAATAGCCTTGTCACCGGTCTTGCCTCCTTTCAGTTTATTGCGGGCTATGATGATGTCGGCAGCGAGAAATTTAGAATCAGTCACAAGTGCAGAATAATTTTTGTCAACCTTCAATGTGCCGATAAACACCTGCTCTTTTGCCTCCAATATCTCGATAACCTGCGCTTCCGGTTCACGTCCGGCACGCGCAGCGGAAACCATAACACGAACCTTGTCTCCATTGAGGGCATGCATAGAATTTCGCTCGGCAACCATGATCTGCTCGTCGTCTATCACGACAGCATTCTTGCCATTGGAGCGACGAACAAAATATCCGACATTCTCCGTTCCCCGATTTGAGAACGCCTTATATTTGCCAAGCCCCACTTCCTGAATCTCCTCCGCCGCTACAAGCTCGTCAAGAAGATTTATAATATCAAGACGATTCTGGGGATTGGTAGCATCAATAGCGAAAGCGATCTGCTTGTAATTAAATGATTGTTTATTTTGCTTGAGCAGAAACTCCATTATCTTCTGCTGCAATTCACGCTTCTTCATCCGGCGTGAACCGGTATCTTTATTCTTTTTCATAAATACAATACATTATTAATTTCAGCGCCATCCCCTCTTTGACTTATAACACCTCAAATTTACCTAAATTTCTTCAAATTGACATTATTTTTTACAATAATTTGTTTTTATTATTTCGGGAAGGCACTTTTCCGAGTTTTGTGCGTCCTACAGAATATGTTTATGACAACAAGACTCTGTGAAACTCAAGTTGCCATGAAAAACAGATAAACCAGTCAGTATTGACCGACTGGTTTATCTGTTTAAATCTTGGGAATTACACGTGACAACGCACGTATCCGCCAATTGAGACTATAAAATTGTCTTTATGACATTAATAATCTATATTGATTAAAATCAATCCACGGCACCTACCACAGCCGATGATTCTCCGGCAAGAGCGTTAGCAACCACCACCGCCTTGGAAATATGGTCGCATATATGCTCGGCACCTATCAGGCGGTCAATACCTGCCTTGTGAAGGTCGGCACGCACATTATCGCGAACGCCGGAAAGCACGATCATGATACCGTCACGTTGTGACGATTCGATAAGCATCTGCAGGTTGTGAATACCGGTAGAATCAATAAAAGGCACTTTACGCATACGGATAATACGCACCTTCGGACGCTGTTCAAGGCTCAACCTTACGGTCTCTTCAAATTTCGTTGCCGCCCCGAAGAAGAACGGTCCGTCTATCTCATATACCGAAACACCGGGATTCAAGTCAAGCACCTCATGCTGCGACATATCCGTACCGGCAGCGGCATCCAGTTGCTCTCCGTATACCTTGATGGTCGTGTTCTCGGTGATGCGACGCAAGAAAACCACAACAGCCAAAAGCAACCCGATTTCGATAGCTATAGTGAGATTGAAAACGACAGTAAGGACGAAAGTGACTATGAGCACCCATATATCACCTTTGGGATTGTTCACCATGCCAACGACCGTTCTCCAACCACTCATATTGTAGCTTACCATGATCAGCACAGCCGCGAGACATGACATGGGAACAAGGTTTATAAGCGGCATTGCAAACATGAACACAGCCAACAGGACAACGGCATGAACAATACCGGCAACCGGCGTGCGGCCGCCATTTGTAATGTTGGTCATAGTCCTGGCAATAGCTCCCGTTACGGGAATACCTCCAAACAGAGGAACAACCACGTTTGCCAGACCTTGACCAATCAACTCCGTGTTGCAGTTGGTGCGGTCACCGGTGCGGCCATCGGCAACAGTGGCACTCAAGAGGCTCTCTATGGCGCCGAGCATCGCGATCGTGAAAGCAGACGGCAGAAGGAGGTTGATCGACTGCATGTCTAATCCGATATGAGTGGCGCGAGGCAGTTCCGGTGTCAGATTGCCGAACCTGTCGCCTATTGTCTGGATTCCTGTTATACCGAACATATCCCTCATCACCCACACGGCAGCAGTGACGATTATAATCGCTGTCAACGCTCCGGGAATCCTTTTTGACACCCTTGGCGTGAAGACGATAATCAAGAGAGAGATAAGACCTATTAGAAGCGTGGAAATATCAAT
>CAMYSW010000259.1:0-4227 GCA_947297425.1 uncultured Porphyromonadaceae bacterium | reverse complement strand
GGCCAGAGCATAAGCATTTACACCCAGATCGGTTTGATATTGCTATTAGGCATGTCGGCAAAAAACGCCATCCTTATTGTGGAATATGCCATGGACTACCGCAAGAGCGGCATCCCCATAGAGAAAGCGGCACAGGATGCGGGCGTGGTTCGTTTCCGTCCGATAATGATGACGGCACTCGCCTTCGTGTTCGGAGTCATGCCCATGCTTTTCGCCACAGGACCCGGGGCAAACAGCCGCATCGAACTCGGCACCGCCGTTGTTTTCGGCATGGCGATGAACGCCTTCATCGGCACCCTCTTCGTTCCTAATTTCTGGGTATTGATGCAGACCATACAGGAGAAATACCTCTCCAAGATAATCAAACCGCCGAAGAACCTGCTCAAGAATAGCGACAGCACCCCTACTTCCGATGGGATTTGATATCGGGAACAGACCATTTTAATTTACTTGAGATTTATTAAAACGGGAGTTAAATGATTCTATAATCATTTCCGTCGGGGAATGACAAGCAGAGGCAGGAGGAGGAAGATGGCAGATAGCGACATAATGAGCCCTCCCATTGTTCCTGAGGCAAGAGGGAACCAGAAGCCTTCCATGGTGTCGCCGATCAGGAATGGGATGAAACCAAGAACCGTGGAGAGCACCGTCAGGAACACTGCAACGATCTTACGTCGGAACGCACGCATATAAAGCGTCTTTGCATCTACCGCACGCCCGGCACGTTTACGCATCGAGTTGTATTCGTTGATAATGTATATGGCGGCGTTCACCGTTATGCCACAAAGGAGAATCATGGCGGCGAAGCCCCCTTTATCGAACTTAAGCGAAAACAGATAAAACGTGAGGAACACCCCGATGAATGACACCGGAATTACGAGAATCACTGCGAGAGGTTGCCTCAAGGAATTAAAAAGTATCGAAGATATGAAAAATATGATCACGGCAACAAGAGCCAACAGCCAATATTTCTCGCCATCAATCTCAGGACGCCATTTAAATTCTTCCTTCTCGGCATGATACCCGAGCGGTAATGTCGGTACATAAGCGGCAAGTATATTATCGAGAACTCTCTCCCCCGCTTTGTTTGAACCGATATATTCATATTGCAGGCAAAGAATATATTCCTGATCCTTTTTGACAACATCGGGAGGTGTCTGCCGCTTTTCTATCGAGGCGTAATCGGATAGTTTCATCTCCCGGCGTCCTACAGACATAGGATAGTTCATGAAGCCCCATACGTCACGGTCGTTTGACGAAGAACTAAGGCGAATATACTCGGCACCGTCATGGCCTGCAACAACCCCCGCACCGATATTCCGTCCCGTCTCGTTGCGGACAGCCCTGAAGAGATCAGACACTGTCAGGCTGTCTTTTGCCAACTTTTCGCGATCAATGTCAAGATAAAACTCGGTATAATCCTCCTTATAATAAGAAAATTCAGAATTTATCGTAACCTCCTTGATGCGTTTCAGGGTGAGTAATGTGTCGGCAAGCTCGCGTGCCCTCGCCGACAGTTCATCATAATTATATCCGCGCATCTTTATGCGGTAGCTTCCCGCCCCTTCCCTGACATCATTATTGAATCCCTGGTCTTCAAGACCATACACGCTCCAGCTACCTCCTCCGAGAGTCAAGGCTTTCGACACGACATCCGATTTAAGCCTGTAAGGATATTCCCGCTGATATTCCGGTTTAAAGTATACGGAGATAGAAGCCCTGCGCGGTCCTGACACATAGGTCTGGAACTGATGTATACCCTCCTGTCCGCTCAAGAAAGCTTCCATCTTCGAGATCAGAGCGTTCATCTGCGGTAATGTTGATCCATTCGGAAGGCTTGCCGCGATCTCCAACACCGGTTCCCGGTCATTATTATTAAAATATCCCCCTTCATATACCTTTGTGACGAAGACATAAACAGACCAACCGAATGCAGCGGCAAAGATAATGAATACGATCCAACGGAAACGGCAAAGGAAAGCCAGTATCCTGCCATACGCCCTATAGCATCTGACAATTATACGCCTGTTCCGCCTATGCGGCTTCCTTAACACCAAACCCATCCTCTCCACAAGCGCAGGCACCAAGAAAAGCGCCACGGCAAGAGACACTGCAAGATTGACAATCACAACGACCGTGAAATCCTTAAGCGACAGGAGGGTCTTCTCATCAAGGAAAAACACTACGGCAAGCGCTCCGACCGTGGTAACAGTGGCGGCAAGCACAGCCGAGAACGCACGCAGCGTGCGATGTCTCGACACATGCTCTGTCATAACTATAAGATTATCAATTACAAGGTTGAGCGATATCGTGATTCCCGCAAGCGAATATAGTTGAATCTCCACACCGAGAAAATAATATGCGAGAAAAGCGATTGCCATATTAATTGCAAGACTTATAGCAATGATAAGCAAATAACGGATATTAGCTGTTATCACAGCCACAAAAAGCAACAATACAAGTATGGTCAGGGCTGTACGGAAATATATCTTGTCCATCTCCTCGGAAATGGAAGCTGAGGCATCATAACTCAAGTCTGTCATAAAACCTTCGGGGAGGGAGATCCCTTCCAAAACTTTCCTAACCCTCTTACTCAACTCTATCTGGTTGGCATCATCTACCGCCTTTATGTTGAGATAGATGGAATTAAGCCCGTTAATACGGAAATATCCCGTAGGCTCCGCTTCGCGACGCGACACTCGCGCCACATCTGCCAATGTAACTATCCGTCCGTCGGGCGCGGCAATGAACACCTTCGCCGGGTCAAGGACAGCAGACGAGGCATCCTCCCTACCCGATATTGCATCCGACACATCTTCGGGAGAAAGCCCAAGCGCAGAAAGCCTGTGGGGAGAATATTCCACTTTCCACTCCATAGGCATGGCACCCGAAAGCTCCACATTCCCGACACCTTTAAGCGCAATCAAGGCGGGGCGTATATTCTCCTCGGCGAAATTCATGATCCGGTGAGGCGAGAGCGGAGCATTGACCGTATAGCTCATGAACGGGCGGGAAGCCTCCGCATCCAGCTGCTTCACAGAGACACGCGGATAGCTGACCCCCTCGGGCAAAGAACGGCGTGCTTCCCTGACAATCACCGCCGTCTCGAAGCGAGCCTTATCCATATCGGCATGACGGTCAAATTCAAGCGTCACCCTGCCGCCATTCTTACCAGAACGCGAAGTAATATGTTTTATTCCGGACACCCTTGCAAGCATCGCCTCCAAAGGAGCCGTAACCTCCGCTTCGACAGTGCGTGCGGATGCACCCGGGAAAGAATAGCTGACACTGACGGAAGGAAGCGTTTCAGAGGGCACAAGCCTGACAGGGAGCAACGGCATAAGCACGCACCCCAACATAGCCATGGCAATAAAAATCACAATGACCGAAAACGATGATATCCCTCTGCCCTTTCTCATATCATTTTACCCCCAATGCCCTGTCAAATTCCGTCGGGATAGGCACCCCGAGTTCAAAATCAAACAAAGTCAACTTACGTATCTTATAATAGCTCAGCCAATAATTCTGCAATGACGTGATATAGTTCTTACTTGCCTCCTGCTGCCGGCTATGTGAAAGCGTAAGGGAGTTTATGTCAGCTTTTCCGATGATGAACCGCTGTAAAGTCTGGGCATAGGCACGGTCGGCAAGATCAAGCGCCTCCGCTGCGCTCCCGACAAGGCGTTGGCGGCTATTGAAATCGCGCAGGGTTATGACCACATCCTGCTCCATCGACAATTCCTCCTGACGCGCAGCAATGCGAGCCACGTTCAGAGTGTTCTTGGCAATGTTATATTTACCTTTCCTGACTCCCCAGTCAACCAAAGGAATAGATACAGACAGCGACACTAAATCCTGCTGCAAAGGATGGTTATAAGCCTCGCCAAAGGTGCGTGCAACCTGATTAAAACCTACAGAAGCGTTAAGGCTGAGGTTGAACATCGATTCCACCTTGGTCCTGTTGACATCCCTTTGCGCCTCGAGAACGCTCTGCCGTTTCGACATTATCGCCGGACTGTTCTCACGGGCATATTCCAACGCTTCCTCCTCCTGAATCCTTATTGCAACAGGCTTTCCCGGCAACATCACCTCTATCTCCGTGTCAGAGTCAAGACCGAGATATGTCGCTAATGAAAGTCTCGCCCGCTCTATTTCTATCCTGGCATTCTCCAGCGCGTTCTCTGCATTCACCTTGTCGAGCCGCAGGGTGAGGAGGTCGGTCTGGGA
>CAMYSW010000258.1:0-4256 GCA_947297425.1 uncultured Porphyromonadaceae bacterium | reverse complement strand
GGTATAGTAAGGATGATATCGGTCTCGAATTGTCTGGGCGATATCATGTAGACATCATCTGTGCGTTCCCTGTCAGAGGGAAGCACCTCGGCTTGTGGACTCATAAGCAGCCCTATGGACACCACCATGTTGCGACCGGCGCGCTTTACAAACCCATCGATAGTGTATCTTAAGTTGTAAGAAAACATCGCGCTGTCTGGATCTATACCTATACTCCGGATCTTGTAATCTTTGAGTTGCAGGGCATCGATGCCATGATATGACTTAGCTTCTTCTTTCATTGCCGAAAGTTGCTCTTCACGAGCATCGCGATAGCGCTCTTCGCGTTCCGCCGCTTTCTTCTTGTTTTCTTTCAAGGCTATGGTCTGTCCGTAACGATTGAGATAGCGCAGGTAGCCATCAACCAAATCCTGCTCAGTGAGTATGTCTGCCGCCGCTATGTTTTTACGGGAGCCGTAATTCTCTTCATTCCGGTCTATGTCAAGCGATGTCCCGTCAACGCTTACGTAAAGTGATGATATACTGCGATTGTCAACCGGTGAACTAACAGGCATTATAAACTGCAACTGTGTGCTGTCTTGATCTTTCTTCTTTTTTGGAGGGCGCAAGGCAGCAGGGTTACCTTGATATCCGGCGGGAACCTCACCGGGAGCTGTAAACCCAGTAATAGGGAAATACCATCGGTCAATATCCTTGATATGTGCCAACCATAATATATTGTCATAATAAATACCTTGGTCAATAGGCTGGTCACTATCCACAGAACTAATAGCCATTTCAGCATCTTTTATGCCTATGAGATCCAAAAACCAGCGATAATAATAAACGAAATCGTTTGGAAAATAACGATAGCTATTTGTGCTATAACTGAAAGCAAGCAGGTTATATAGGTAGTCGGCGGCTTGCTGTTTAGTTATTTCACCATTTTTCAGCATCTTTTTCAGGTTTCCTGCCACTTTCTTTCCACCTTCGAGGTGACCGGTGAGAGTGCCGAAGAAAGATTGGGAATATGCCACTCCATCCATGCGCTCCCACGAATCATTTTGTATGGCAAGAGGATCAGGATTTATCTGTATGCCATCTTTTTTAGCACTTTCAGGCGTATAATCCTGTTTATTTCGGCGGTTATACACAGCGATGAACGTAGCGGGTGATTGTCGCAGTCCATTATACCACATATTAGGAATCTTTTCCATGGGTTCGGTCAATTCTGCATCGATGATGTAATCCTTGTTTTCCGCCTGACTGCAGACAAATTCCGGTGCACCCTCCGTGGTGCGTATCTGGGATGTCAAATCATCATCAAATTCGCAGTGAACCCTATAATTGAGTATCGGGTATTCATCGCGAAAATATATGGAAATGAGGTCAAGGTGGGCATTCTTGAGTTTTGATTCGGTATAATAGAACACATCAATCTTATCTCCGATTTCCAATCCCGGCACGGCAAGCTTCTGTTTGAGTTTTTTCTCATTTTTCCCTTCTTTGACATCAATGAAATCGTTGGTGTCTACTACTATTATCTTGCCGTCGGGTTTTATTATGCGCACTCCCAACACATAGTTTACATCCTCTTTATAATATGCCCAAAAGTTAAGGGCATTGCTCGTTTTCTCTCTTGTTACCAGTTCAAATTCCGAAAATTTTTCCAGTGCTGCCCTATCATTAATCTGTATCAGTCGACGATATAGATCGGTGGCATGGATTTGAGGTGTAGTTTTTATGGGCGATGTCAGGATATTAGTAAGCATGGCTACATTGAAGGCTATCCCGGTTTTCTTTTTGGCACTTATACATCGGTATGCAGCAAGGATCACAGCCGATTCGTCACTATACTTTTCAGCCGATGCGGGTGATTTGAACGAAGGAAGGTCCATATTCCAGACTTCATTGCGTATAGTGTCTGCATATTCACGGTATTTTTGCGGATTGTCGGCAATCGCCAGCAGGTAAACTGCCAACATAAATAGAAATGCGGTGACTCTGTTCATAGTGTTAATTATTTGGAGATTATTGATCGTTAGCAGTAAATTCGATTTGTTGATTGCATGCTTCATTCCATCGGGTGAGAGCTGCATTCCACGTGTCGATGTCTATTAATTTGATGCAAGGTTCGTTGATAATCATCTCTTTTGTCATAGCAACCGTATCTCCGGCATGGCTAAATGAACATGACAGCGTGCCTTGAGGCGTTGTTGTTCGGAAATCTTCGGGTAAATATGTCACGTTATATCCTTTGGGTATGACCAGGGTGGATACTCGTGATATTACAGTAGGATATGGCAGAACATAGTCATGTTGGCGCTTGTAAGTTTCAATTCGTCCCGACATGGGGTCTAAGGTCGATATATATATGAGTATCAGTTTCTGTATATCCTTGATTGTTGCGTACGACACCTGTTATTGAGGCTAATTCAAGATTACCAGTCTGGAGAGTTATACTATCCGGATTGACACCGGCTCTGGTATGTGGCACAAGCATCAAGGCAATCGACTCTTCATGACGGTCTTGTTTCAACGAACCGAGTTGCCTCATGAACCATTCTTTTGCATCGCCAGTAAATGAACGTCTGGCATCGCCTATAAGGGAACCGTCAGAAACAACATAGTTATACACAAGCCTGTCAACGGAATTCCCAGGTTCGAGTATAGGAACATTGAGCATCCTATATGTATCGTCCATATACACCAATGCGTCTTTACCCTGGATGGAATAAGGAATATGGGTATACGGGATGTATTTCGCAGTCGGGTCGAGAAACATTGGCGAATCGCTATCCGGATTGAGGACACATATCATGTGGTCTTCGGCAGCAAGCGATGGTATGTCTGCTATATTGAACGGTATATTGCGAGTTCCGATAGATGCGATATGGGCATCAAATCCTTGATGCCTCAGCAAGGTCGTCAGCAGCAGAGCCATGCCTTTGCAGTCTCCGTAACGCTTTCGCAGCACTTCGGCAGGCGTATCGGGACGATGTCCGGCATCACCTTCCTCATACGCAATGTACCGGATATTGTTCTGCACCCATGCGAATGTGTCGGCTATGCGTTGACTCTCTATCTCCGCCGTGGTTATTTTTGATATAAGATCAGTTATGTCGGGTATGGAAACATCCACTTTGGTGATTTCGCGCTCCCAGCCATAGAGCTCGTCAATGTCTGCAAACCACCCGCCGATTATCACACAAGGTTCCGATAGAAGGGGCGCCGGTCTTTGGACATTATCCTTTATCCCATCCAGATCGGTGATGGAATATTTGACAATACGGCTTCCGTCGGGACCTTCAGAGTCTGTTCGCGTGATATTCCCGGGCAAATTCAGTTCTATAATATTGATCCGATCCAATGATGCAGGAATGGTGAGGGTGACATCTTTTCTACTTATCGGATATATGTCGGACAATATTATCTTCGTGAAAAACGCAGGATCGGTAAATGTGCGTCGGAACTCAGTGCGGGTTCTTTTACCTTTGGCATCAAGTAGCGTATTGTAGTAACATATGTGGGTATCATCATGGAATATCCCCTCGGCTGAAGCACTTCTGTATTGGGCTTTCCCTTTGCCGGATGCTTTGTCAAGCGTAATGTCGTCTGAGTAAAATATTTGTGACAATACCATTTCAGCACGGCGAGTTGCCTCAAATTCGTGCAATTGTACGGTTTTTACACATATCCCTTTGTCAGATACCACAAATTCATATGATTCTGCACCATCAATAATCACAATGTTATCTTCGGGCGTGATTGGGTACGCTGCCATGCTGTATGATATAAGATATACAGCTATTGCCAAAATCTGTTTCATGCACTGTTTCCTCCAATTTAATTGTGACTGCACTGTTCTACAATCGCAAATATAATTAAATCAATTAAAAACAGCAAAACAAATTTAAAAAATAAAAATAAAATACTCGAGAAAAAACACTATCTTTTAAACAAATTGCCGATAATTTTCACATTTTTATAGCACATATCCATCTCATTCACCCTTGTAAGGAAGCATACCCGATAGCAGTTTGTTGTATTCAATATCCGATACGGGGTCAAGCCATTCTGTAGATGAACCTTTACCGGGGAGTTCAAAAGCGAGATGGGCAAACCAACTGTCGGAGGCGGCTCCGTGCCAGTGTTTCACATTTGCCGGTATGTGAATGACCTTACCCGGGAGAATTTCCTCGGCAGGTTTCCCTTCTTCCTGATACCAGCCCCGTCCGGCAACGCCGACCAACATCTGCCCTCCCCCTTCTTCAGAC
>CAMYSW010000257.1:0-4271 GCA_947297425.1 uncultured Porphyromonadaceae bacterium | reverse complement strand
TTTGTCTTCCGGATTGGCAGAAGCGGCTGTCACTTTCGAACCGTCGGCAGCATATACGAGCATGTTGTGGTTCTCGTCTGTTCCTGCATATTCATAACCATAGAACTGTCCGATCTTTCCACCCTCCTCCACGCGGAAGAAGTATTCGCTGGTGCCTACACCCGGTTTCTGATAGAGATCAAGATAGGAGGCACGGTAGAGATCGTTGGAAAGTTTTGTGAGTTTGGTTGTTCCATAGGAATAATTGATTCCCATATCCCATGTAACGGGCGTGTTTACAAGGATGTTGCCGTTAAGGGTCAGCTCAACACCGGTATTCTTTGTCGTTCCGACATTCACGAGAATCGAAGGATACACATACGGCGGCTGGGGAGCTGTGTAATTATACAGAAGGTCATTCGAACGGCGGTCGAAATATTCTATAGATCCGTTAAGACGATTGAAGAACATGAAGTCAACACCAACGTTTATACTGGAAAGCTTCTCCCAACCTAAATTCGGATTCGCGTTGTTCGAAGGTCTGTAACCGGTCATCCAGTTTCCGTCGATAAGGTACTGACCACCGGTGGAATAAGTGGCAAGAGCTTTGTATGCATCGAAATCGCTACGTCCTGTCATACCATAGGAGAAACGGGGTTTCAAGCTTTGCACAATCTGTTCCTTATCCTTGAAGAAGGGAGCTTTCGTCATTTCCCAAGCTACCGACACTGCCGGGAAGTTACCCCATTTCTTGTTTGCACCAAATTTTGTGGAGCCTTCGCGACGGATGGAGGCACTGGCTATCAGCATGCCCCTCCAAGCATAATTGACACGACCGAAAAAGCCCACCAAAGTAGACTCACTCTTGCCGGCATACATCTGTGCCTTGCCCTGACCGAGCCATGAACCGGCACCGATGCCGTTCCAGAGAGGCTTGTCGAACGTGAAATCATTGTTCTGCTCGAACATCTGCTCCCAGTTGCTGCGTTCAAAAGAATAACCGCCAACAAAACGGACATCATGATCATCATTACGGAAGCTATAGTTGGCAAGCCACTCCACGCGGTTCGTATACCATTTCTGATATTGAATGGATGCCCTGCCTGCATAACCGCCCCAATAAGATTCTCCGGAAGTTGACGGAGTGTAATAATCGCTCTTCAGGTCATTATAATTGTAGGAATATGATAATGTAGTGCTTACATTATGGTTGTCATTATGCCATATATCATATTTCAAATCGGTTGTGCCGAGCAGATAAGTACGTTTACCCTCGGATGTGTTCACCTTAAGCTGCTGAACAGGATTCTTGATATCCGTAGGGGAAGTGGGCTGATAATATGTTCCGTCGGTATTGAAAACCGGAATTGTAGGGTTCATGCCGAGGGCTGTGTCAAACATGCCGTCGTCACCCCATTTCTCATTTACCCTCCTGGCATTAAATGATGCCGTTAAACGGAGATGATTGTCAAGAGTATTGGCGGAAACAGCGGCACGACCACCAAATTCCTCACGTCCGCTGGTAATGTCAAGACCGTTTGCCCTCTTATAGTTGACAGAAGCTGTGTAATATCCTCCGTTTGCCAACGAGCCGTCAATGCCGACATACTGGTTGGTGTCATAGGCAAAGTCGCGTGTTATTTCGTCATACCAGTCTGTGCTTGCACCATAATCGTTACCACGGCGAGACAATCGCCATTCGTAGGGTGACAATACTTCGGGTCTGTTTTTACCGAAAGCAAGCGCTCCATATGATTCGTAGGTAACTATAGGCAAACCGGGCGTACCTGTACCTTTCTTGGTAGTGATAAGTATTACGCCATTGGCACCCCGCGTACCATAGATAGCGGCAGACGCTGCATCCTTAAGTACTGACATGGATTCGATATCCTGTGGCGCCAAAGTGCGGATATCCCCTCCGGCAACACCATCGATCACTATGAGCGGACCATTTCCGGCACTCAGTGACGTGGCACCCCTTACCTGCAACGCCGAACTACCGTTAGGATTTGCGGCAGCTGTTGTGGACACGTTTAGACCTGTAACCTTACCGGTAAGCATCTCCATCGGGTTATTCATCGCTCCTGTCTGAAAATCGCTTTTGTTTACCTGCACGATGGAGCTTGACACTTCACGGCGGCTTAGCGAACCGTAACCCACTACAACAACTTCGTCGAGGAGTTCCTGATTCTCATGCAGCACCGCATCAACAACGTTTCGTCCCTTCACCGCTATTTCCTGAGACGTAAAGCCAACATAGCTGAAGATTAGCGTCCCGTCTTCAGGAACATCGTTCAAGGTGTAACGACCATCGATATTGGTTGAGGTTCCCAAGGTCGGTTTTCCCTTGACAGAGACGCTGACACCGATCAATACCTCTCCCGTAGGATCGGAGACAGTGCCCGAAACTTTCAACTGCGCCTGTGCAAATAAAGGAGCAGCTACAAGGACCAACGTCTGTGAAAGAAAGAAGACGATCGTCCTTAAATTCCATGGTTTTCTGTTCATTTTATATTTTGATTAAAAGGTGATAGTTTTTCTTGGCAGTAACGGAGACAATCTCCGTCAGAACGATGCAAAGTTCATAAACTTTACTATCCCAATCAAGGCTATCAAACAAAAATCAAAATATTATTCAATATTAACAGATTATAAACTAATAAATTACAATTGCAAGCAAACTTAAAAAATCAAGATGATTTAGAGATTGTTTAAAGAATAATTTAACCTATTTCTTTAACTTCATTCTCGAAATTATCAGGATCAATGGCGCGTTTCCTCATCTTAGACCGATATGTGTAGACGGTAGAAATCGAACAACATAGGAAGTGAGCAATTTTGGTACTGTCGTTAATGCCTATGCGAATCAAGGCAAAAAGCCTCAGCTCGGTATTCAGCAGTTCGCCGGATTTCAAGACCACCCTGTAATCAGGAATAAGGAGCGCGTTGAATTTTTCAACAAAAGAGGGATATATGTTCAAAATCGCTTCGTCAAATTTTTCATAAAAATTTCTCAACAACTCGTCTGCCATCTCGGAAGATTCAAGTTTCTTCAACAAAACCGCCCTGTTGGCACCTTGAGCGGCGAGAATGCGCAACGATTGCTGATAAGAACGTAACGTGGATATGGCAGAAGAACAATATTCCATGAAAAGACCGGCATACTGCTCCTTCGTGCGATTCGAATCACGCAACTCGTCATTAATGGTTTTCAGTTTTTCAGACAATGCGCTCAATTTTTCATTTGCAGAATTGACTCTGTCGTTTGCCCGGTGAAGACTTTTGAACTGCTTCAATATAAACAATATCGTAATCACCAGTATGCAAGATATTATGCTTACAATCCAGATCATTGCCCGCAGTTTGCCTGTAAGTTTATTCTGCAAAGTGGCATAGGCATCATCTATCAAGGGCAGAATCTTGGTAGACTGGGTGTTGCGCATAAGTGCCGAATAAAAATTAGCATCAGCTATGCTTTTCTTCAGATAACGATGCGCACGCTCTATGTCACCCTCCTCAAACATGATTGTAGCCATCTCCCTGAATGACATGTTTTCTTTTACAGCTCCCCTTACATCGGAAATGGCACTTGCCACCAGATAGCGTTTATATTTCTCCTTTTCACCCGTAATTTTGTATATATAGGCAAGCGTTGAAGCCAAGATCGAATATTCCCTGGTTCCTGATGGATATTTCTTGAGATACGCATGCAGAAATTTGATTGCATTCTCCGGATTTCCGTCTCGTGCCGATTCCGATGTAACTAAAATGCAATTAAACGACGCCTTGTCAACAACCTTACTCAAAGAATCGGCATATAAGGCACGTCTCTGTTCATGTCCGCGTGCAGTTTCATGTTCATTTGCATATTCGCTCAGATATTGATAGGCGGCACAATAAGTAGAGTAATAGTCTTCAAGAAGCGACTCGTGTGAATCAAGTGAATCCCTCGGAATCTTTTGCATCAGAGACAAAGCATCGGAAAACAATCCGGCATGTGCGAACACATCTGCCCGTTTTATAAGCAATCGGGTATATTCACCCGGTTTTGACAATATCTCCGGACGGTGCAGATTTAAATTTATATAATACAACGCCGAGTCTGATTTATATGCAGCAAATTCATCGATAAGACTGTTTATTATGTCAGTACGCCGCTGTTCGTCATCCTCTCTGGCACATTGCAGACGCAACCTGCCGATCCTGTCTTCCTTTTCTTTCTCATAGACTCCGCTCCTTGCAATCTCTGCATCAAGCAGCGCGTAAGAATCCTCAAGAGCCGATTCACGATC
>CAMYSW010000256.1:0-4273 GCA_947297425.1 uncultured Porphyromonadaceae bacterium | reverse complement strand
CGTCTTGATGCCGCATATGGAGAAGAACTGACCGGTGCTTATGTCTTTGACCCCACAACCAAACTGGTAGGACCGACAGACTCACGCTGGCAAATGAGGAATCTATATCGCGCCAACGGCACCGGATTCAATTATCAGTTGGGCGTGATAGTAAAACCTATTCAAGAATTACGTCTCGGTTTTGCATTCCACACTCCGACATGGTATAACCTGACAGAAACATATTCAGCAGGAACATCCATGAAGTATTATGGACAAAACTTATCAGCATCAACAAATGATGGCTATCCGGGGTCTCAAGATTATAATTTCAATTCCCCTTGGAAAATCATAGCAAGTGCCGCAGGAGTTATCGGCAATAAATTCATTATCTCTGCCGATTATGAATGGAACGGATACAAAACCATGAAATTCTCTGAAGCCAGCAATTATTACGGTGGTGGAGGATATTGGGATGATCCGTGGGATGATTACTACTCGGCAACACCTGCCGCATTCAATAATGATCCTTACAAATACGAAAATCAAGACATTAAGGATGTGTACCGTCACACCGACACGTTCCGTATCGGTGCGGAATATCGTGTCACGCCTTCTTTCAGTGTGCGTGCAGGATACAGCCACGTCTCTTCACCGGTTGAATCAAAGGCAAAGGATAACAGTATGACCATCTATACGGCAGGAACTATCCCCAATTATAGATTTGACAATGACACCAACTACATCACCTGCGGTCTGGGTTATCGTCACAAAGGATTTTACATTGACATGGCTTATGTATACAAACAGATGACCTCAGAATACCATGCGTTCACGCCTGATCCTAAAAGTCAATTCGCCAGCCCATCTGCAAAACTGACATTCAACAACTCACGCATAGTGCTCTCTACCGGCTTCAAGTTTTAAAACCAAGTAAGTGATCACACTTAAAACTTCAAGTAGAAATCACGGCATAGTGAAGTGTATTCAGGAGTGAAAGATCCATCGGGACGTTCAATAGCGAGCGTCCCGATTTTTTCTTTTGTTTTGTGGAAACAAAATTCTATAAATCCCCTCTTTGGTTCACGTCCTTCCCGTCCGGTCACGACAAGTGTCCTGACCGGATATAACCCCAATTCCTGAGCATACGTCTTAAGATCATCAGCCTGGTCTATTGGCACAACCATGCCTATGAATCCATTGTCGGCAAGTATAACCCTACCCTTCTCCAGAATTATTCTGGGAGATAATCCTGCCTGATGACGGGCAATCAGACGTACTGAATCGGGCATATCAATTCCAGAATCAAAATATGGTGGATTCGAAACTATATAATCGAACTTGCACAATACTTTTTCACAATAAACATTGAAATCAATCCTTTCTGTCTCTAATCTGTCTTCCCACGGAGACCGCTTGAAATTGTCATAAGATTCCAAAATTGACTGCTCATCAATATCTATCGCAACAATTTTTGCATTACTGTTACGCTGCGCCGCCATTAAAGCAATAACGCCACATCCGCAACCGACATCCAGAATCGTGTTTGCCGATCCTATGTCAGACCACGCACCGAGAATCACCGCATCCACCCCTATCTTCATGGAACTGTGGCTATGGCTAACTTCAAATTGTTTAAATTTAAAAGGCTTGCTGTTCCTGCTCATCGATGTTCACACAATTTAGAAGCAATCCCTTACTTATTTTTATTATGGTTATAATATCTTTTTTTCCTACCGTTATTTTCTGAATTTCCAGCACGTTTGGGCTTATTGGAATCATTACCAACCCGATTCCTTAAGTTTTGATTCTTATGAATGCAACCTCTTCTTACCTTGCTATTCAATTGGGGAGCTTCACCAAATTCAGCAGGCACTTCTTCCCTTGGCACCTCCTTTTCTAAAAGACGTTCAATCCGTTTCAATCTCACGATTTCATCAGGAGAAACAAACGTTATAGCCCTTCCGTCACGATTCGCCCTGGCAGTACGCCCAATCCTGTGCACGTAATCCTCCGCCTCTCTTGGCACATCATAATTAACAACCATCTCTATGTCGTCAATGTCTATACCACGTGCAAGGATGTCAGTTGCAACTATCACATTTACTTTGCCTGACTTAAAATCAAGAATAACATCATCTCTCTTCAATTGATCCAGATCTGAATGCATTTCAGCTATCTTAACATGTTTGCCACGCAACTCCCTTGCAAGATTCTTGACTTTCAATTTGGAAGAAGAAAAAACTATCACCTTCTGAGGAGGATTCTCTTCAAAAAGTTTTTTTAATATCTGCATTTTCTGTGTCTCATAGCAAATATACACGGACTGCATAATCTTTTCTGCCGGTTTTGAAACAGCAAGCTTCACCTCCACCGGATTTTTAAGAATCTTATTTGCCATCTGCTGTATCTTAGGAGGCATAGTGGCAGAAAAGAGCAATGTCTGACGGTCTTTCGGCAAATGACCAACAATCTGCATTATATCTTCATAAAAACCCATATCGAGCATTCGGTCAGCCTCATCCAGAATAAAAAACGACACTTTCGACAAATCCACATATCCCATGTTCAAATGTGCCAAAAGTCTACCGGGAGTAGCTATCACTACATCCGCACCCATCTTAAGGGATTTACGCTGCTGTTCATATGTGTGACCGTCAGTGCCTCCGTATATTGCCATGCCGCTAACAGGCATGAAATATGAAAACCCCTGAAGCTGACGGTCTATCTGCTGGGCAAGTTCACGCGTAGGTGCCATTACCACACAATTGATTGCATCCTCCGGATAACCGCCGTCTGCCAGCATATTGATAACAGGAAGGAGATAAGCTGCTGTTTTCCCTGTGCCGGTCTGTGCGCAGGCAAGCAAGTCTTGCCCTTCCATTATTATCGGGATAGCCTGCTCCTGAATCGGGGTACATTCATCAAAATGCATATCCCATAATCCATCAAGCACATCGTCATTAGTCAATATATCTTCGAATTTCATTTTTGAGTCAATAATTTGATGCAAAGTTAATTATAAATGTCAAGACAACAAATTTTTCAATTGTAAAAAAATTTTTTCAAAAAATTTAATAAACTTTTCAAAACAATTTTGAAGTCATCAATGTTATTTAATCATCAACAACAATAGGACAACAACAATATGAAATCTAATGATACTTTTAAAAATCGCCTGATCGGTCTTCAAGGCAACCTTTTGAGTTTTGCTTATCAACTCACATCAAATCGTGAGCAGGCGGAAGACCTCCTACAAGATACAACCCTAAAGGCTCTTGATAATGAAGAGAAATATGTTGACAATGTCAACTTCAAAGGTTGGATCTTCACTATAATGCGTAACATCTTCATCAACAATTACCGCCAGACAGTAAGAAAGGCAACAGTAATTGACCAGACAGAAGATCTCTACCACCTTAACATATCGCAAGACTCCGGACTTGACACACCGGAAGGTTCTTATGCGGTAAAAGAGATCTCAGCTGCGCTGAATAGCTTTCCGGATGAATACCGCATTCCATTCAACATGTTTGTTGCTGGTTATAAATACAATGAGATCGCAGAAAAAATGAATCTCCCGTTAGGCACTGTAAAGAGTAGAATATTCTTTGCCAGAAAGAGACTTCGCGATCAACTAAAAGATTATAACAGATAATGAATTATTTTGGCTTATTATGGAATAACAGGCCAAAACAAACTAAATTATTTATTACGAGAATTATTAATATGAATTGTTAAGTTTTATTTGTTGATATCGGAGATGCTTTCGGGCATCTCTTTTTATTTAAGCAAGTGTCACCCACTCCTATGGCAGCGTTTATTATCCTTATTTTGCGGGAAACAAAATAAATTATTAATTTTGCACCCGATTAAAAATGATAAAATGTCAAATCAATTTCACCTATATTAAAGAACTCGTTTAAGACGGTTCTAAATAAGTGATCACATTAAATACATGTCATAAACGCAGCTTTTTTTTGAAAGATTCAAAAAGAGCAAGTTGATGATATGTGAGATTAAAATCACTTTACTATCGTTTTAATGGGATCACTTACTTCTGATTAAAAAAGGGAGATTAAACAGACTCTCCTATATTGACTATTTTACATTTTATCATTTCATATGAGCATACAAGTTCATAACATGAGTTACGTACATCCGAATGGAGATGTCGTATTTAAAGATATATCTTTTTCAATACCTCAAGGTGCCAAATGTGCTATAATAGGCAATAATGGCTGTGGAAAAACCACACTGCTTAAATTATTGGCAGGAAACATCAAACAAACCG
>CAMYSW010000255.1:0-4276 GCA_947297425.1 uncultured Porphyromonadaceae bacterium | reverse complement strand
TTTCTCGGCAGGTGATTTCAGATATCGCGACGATGTGAATTTCACAGACTTCACAGACAACGGCAAAGCTGCATTTTTCATAACCAAGCAAGACTACGTTGCGGGGCAGGATGACAATTATATCCGTTCGTATTACCTATATGACGACAACGGTGCCTTAAAAAACGCCATATTCGAAAAATGCGAAAGCCACATCCGGATGAGCGACATAGAAGGCTTCGAACCGCAGGAAATGTTCATCGGCACCAACTCAATGGGTGAATATATATTCCACTTCGTTGACATGAAGTCGCTAAAAGAGGTTTTAAACCTTAATTACCTCTATCAAATAGACCCGGATACGGAACCCGAAAGCTTGACATCCAACATGGATCGTGTAAAAGACGGAGATTCATATAAATATGCCAACGAACTCCGATTTCCCATTCAGGACGAAGACAATAATGACATAGCGCGCGTGATCTGGATAAACAAGGACGGTTCTTACGACCGCACTGATGAAATCAACATGGGCACAGGCGTACTTTACGCACAGATATATATTGACAACAGCACTCTTAACCCGGACTATTTCTACAAAGACGACACTAAATATAACGAATACATGATGCTCGTGAAGCGAGGCATAGCCGGAGAAGGCGCAGTTGAAGAAGTATTGGTCGGACAGGCAAGCAATCCTGATTACCCCAAAGGACGCATATTCCTGGCGGATGGTCCGGACGAGCGCGGAGCACTCGCAAAAGTCATGACTTACAACCATCCGGAGCAACCGTTGCTTTTCATCACTAAATACGACAAGCCGAAAGATATCCATTCCTGGGACATATACGCATTGCCCTTTACTTCAGACGGAGATAGCTCTGTAGACGAAATCGCATCTTCCGCAACCAATGAAGGTTCTATAGCCTTCGACGGAGTTTCAATCAGATGCGAAGGAGCTTCAATTGAGGTTTTCGATATCCGAGGAATGAAAGTTGCCAAAGGAAACGGCATCGTGAACATCTCACATCTCGACGCAGGAATCTACATCGTCACTGCCAATGGCGAGACGCTTAAGGTTCAAATGCAATAACTACACTTACAACACCTTGACCGGAGTTTAAGCCTGAGCGCAAGCTCCGGTCAAGGCTATCTTTTTATCTTTAAATACCTTTTTTATGAAACAATCTCGACTATTCATCGTGGGTATGCTGCTGCTTTCAGCGTTGTCTTTCTCAACAAAAGCTGCAGATTTTTCCTTCACAGTCAACTGGGACAATCCGGGAGCCGTGCAGATCATTCAGGGAGGTGTATCATCTCCATCATTGACGATAGGTGCGGACAAGACCTCCTGGACAGGCACAGAACCGGACTCATATTACGTAAAACCCGCACCCGGATATATAATCCTCAACGTACACGAAAAGTATATAAAAGCTGACACTAAGCAAGAGATAGACCGTGACAAGAAGCTTGGCGGAAACGAAAAATACGGACAATTCTGCGATATTTCAACACGCTCACTCCTTAACGGCGCGGTATATACCATTACCACCAAGAAACTTTCTGATGCCGGCAGTTTCACACTGAACGTCAAGAATGGCGCCGATAAATTCAAAGCCTGGTTCAAGAACGACAAATCCGGAGGAAGCGAAGAGGTCTTTTCAACATTCTCCGCAATCGGTTTCCATAAGGGTGAACAAGAAATAAAGATCACAGACCATGACAAATACCTCAACCTTTCTCCTCTCGGATCCACGAAAATATTCAAAGTAACCCTAAATGGAGAAAGCCAGGACTTGATTTGGGGCGGTTACGAAATTCCTGTAAAAAACGGAGACAATGTTATTGTTCAGGTTTTCGAACAAGATCCAACAGCTTACGATGTTTCCATAAAGTTCACCAACAACGAGAATTGTCTACAGGACATATACAACAGAGCTACCGGGAAGTTCGTTAAATCTGATGAGCTTGCCGCGCTAAACAACAGACTCAGTGTTGATGAAGGAGATGTGCTACAGTTCAATTTCAATGAAGATTATACGGTAAGTGCAATCAAGGTAAACGGAACTCCGGCAGAAAACTTCTCCGCCAGCGGATTCAGCCTTACAGTGTCACAGGACTCGCAAATCGAATTTACAGCTACTGCCAAAATCTATCCGGATGTGCCTGTGACTCTTTATCTCAAGAATCCGGAAGGAATAATAATCAGAAAAGGACCGTTCAATGAAGACGAAGTGATTGATCTTGGAGAAGGTGAAGAACTGACTTCAAATGTATCATTTCCTAATGCCGGTAATTTAGTAATAAAAGCGGGCGAAGCCAAAAAATATGTATTCAGTGTTTCAGGGAAACGGCCTCAATTTTTCTGGAGTTCAAAACCCGGATATTGGATCAATGAAGCTGTCCTGTGCAATTCAAGCGACAATGCATCAACATGGCCTTCACCGGGAGTGATGGCAGACCAGACCCCTTTATACCTTGCCGCCAAAGCTGTCAATACCGACAACACTCTTGTATTTTTCTTTGACGGAGCGGAGAAGGAAGCGAAATGCTTCGCCGAGAACGAAGCCGTCTCGGAAAGACTTTCATTCCCCGGTCTTGGCTCGGAGAATTATTTACCCGTAGGATATACAATTTCATCATTTGACCCGGATTATCACAAGTCTATATCCGCAGGCAAAGTAGGAGGGGCACAAAATAAATTGATTGAGATCGTCGTAAACGGCACCAAACTTAAAGCAGCCGACGATGGCACATTCGGTTTCAAACTCACTGCAGACATGGATCCTGCAATAGTCAAAGTCTTCTCAAGAGAGGCGATAAATGTAGGAGGTTCGATGGAAGTCAAGAATCCCGTTTCAGAACTGACGGTAAATTTCGAAACAACAGGTTCCAACACTGCCGACATTACATATGACAAGATCTTCAGGCATGAAGACCCGACAAAAGCGCTTAAGGTTATCGGCAAGACTCTCGTCAGCATGAAACCGGCAGCCGGAACTTTAGTTGTAGTCGACGGCAATCCGGTCGAGCCCAATGCCGACGGACTTTGCGAGTTCTGGGCAGAAAAACGCAGTCACAAAGTCGTTTTCACCGACACCTCCGCCGTTGAGGAAATTGAGACAACGGAGACTGATCCCGAATCAAAGGTATATAACCTCCAGGGCATAGAGATGAAACTCGATTTCGATCGCCTTCCAGCCGGCATCTACATCCGCAACGGAAAGAAAATAATCAAAAAATAGACCCACGCATTTTCCGGACAGGAGGCATATTTTCCTGTCCGGAAGATTAAGCCCTTCATAATCTTATTTATAGTTGCTTGTGCAAGCAACTTGTCAATTAATCAACATCAACACTTGTTTTATGAAAAAGAACCTACTTTATTCGCTATTGGCGGCAGGAGCAATGCTTTCCGGAGGAATAACTGCATACGCAGTAAGTGAAGCAGCTCCGCAGAAAGTGACAAGGGCTTCATTGGCTGAACAATCTGAATGGACGATTATGCCGGCTTCCGGAGGCTCGACCTCACGTCTGCCGAACTCATCCTCCACCCCTTTCCAGGCAGTATCTTTCAGACTCGACGGCTTAGAAGTTGATCAAACATATAAAGAAAAAGTTACGGTAACATACGCAGGAGAGACAGTGCCGTATTCAATATATGCAACTTCCGACGATGAAGATCCCGATAACAAAGGATGGTCAATCGGAACTACCCCTGATTATGATGGAGTGATCATCCGCATTAACCATCAGGTATTCACAACTCCGGGAGAACTCGTGATCGACATGCAACCCGGTGCATTCGACACAATGGACGGAGACACCTCCCCCGCTTTCCATTATACCTATTCTTTCGGTCAGGAAGTAAAAAAGGAAATCAAGGTAATAAAGTTCAATCCGGAAGCTAACGGATCCGTAAAATATCTTGAAAAAGTAAGCATCCTGTTTGACGTGGAGCTTATTGGTGCCGACCAGATATTCTGCGATGAAAGCAAAGCCGAGTCAATAACCTTGACAAAAGATGGCACTACCGATGCAATAAAAGCTACAGGTGTGGCATATGACGAATCCGCATACGTAGAAGGAACCTTGCCATACTCAGTGACATTCCCCCAAGCTACTGAAGCAGGAGAATACACCATGACTGTTCCTGCGGGCTTCTTCTGGATAGCTCCTGACAATACATCAAAACCTGCCGATGCTATAGAAAGCGGGGTAATTACTGCTAAATTTACAGTCGACCCCTCTGTAAAAACTCCGATGCAGAACTATAATGTCGTAACCCCTGAAC
>CAMYSW010000254.1:0-4295 GCA_947297425.1 uncultured Porphyromonadaceae bacterium | reverse complement strand
TTACGCGGCAAAAACATCTCAAAAATAACAGCGTTTTATATGTGCATTAATTTTTATTACTTACTTATCTTAAAAGTAGTTATGCATAGCATACAACAATTCTGTGTGAAATCTTTTTGCAAAAGTAACAATTATTTCGCAATTTTGTAATTAAGTAACAAAAATAGCATGAAAAAAATTGATAGGATAAAGAGCGTTGTGACAGCATTTTCCGACTCCTTAGCATCGCTTGTTAAAGTGGTGTTGATGTCTCGGTGTCCCTCCCCATCCCGTAATCGTGGAGACGCCACGCTTATAGTGATGGGAAACGGACCTTCGCTGCGCGATGCGATTGATAATCATCGTAGTGTATTGGCTGCGCATGATCTCTTGTCCGTAAATTTCGCTCCCCTTACTTCTGACTTTTTTGATCTCAAACCGGCTATGCACCTCATCGCTGACGGACTTTTTTTTCAAAAGGAAAAGCCGGGAAATGTTGAGGAGATGTGGGAGGCGCTGCGTCGTGTCGATTGGAATATGGTTGTCTATGTCCCGGCACAGAAAAAATCTTTTGCAGAGTTGCAATCTCTTCCTGCGAATGTTGAGGTGCGGTATTTCAATCTCACTCCGGCTTCAGGGTGGAAGTGGCTTGTGCATAAGCTTTATGGTGCCGGGTTGGCTATGCCGAGACCGAGGAATGTATTGGTGCCCTCGTTAATGACGGCGATTCGTGAAGGTTATTCGCGTATAGTCCTTACAGGTGCAGACCATAGCTGGAGTAAGACTTTATGGGTCACTGACAATAACCGGGTCGTTTCCGTTCAGCCTCATTTCTACCGTGATAATGAGAAAGAACGAGACCGGGTGGAAAGCCTGTACAAAGATATTCGTCTTCATCAGATATACGAAAGTTTTGCGATAGCGTTCAGGAGCTATTTCGATGTCAAAAAGTTTGCCGACTCCCGTGGAGTCGAGATATTTAACGCAACCCCCGGCTCTTTTATCGACGCTTTCCCGAGAACCCAGTTGTAATGTTAAATGTTTAAATTTGGTATTAGGTATTAGGTTTTAGGCTTTAGGCATTAGAAAGCTTCGCCTAAATCCTAAATCCTAAAGTTTAAAGTCTAAAACATGCTTGTAACAATTATTGGCTATTTAGCCGCAATATGTATGGTGTTTGGATATCTGCCACAGGCGATATATACAATCCGCACCCGTGATACGGATGGTATCGCGCTTCCTACTTTTCTTCTGATGTTTCTGGGATCGGTATTTTTCGTTATCCAGGGTTTTCTCCTTGGCAATGTGCCTCTTTGGATTACCAACTTGATTACAGGAACGTCTTCCGCTATCGTTTTTGGAATAAAGATGTATAACGACTATTTCAAGAAACGTTGAATTCAAATGTCACGGCTTCGAAAAAATCACCTTCGCGCATAGAGGCTTCAATCTCAATTTCAAACCACCTCCACCGCGTCCCGTATATCCCCCGGATATATGGTCCGGTAGCTGAGGCGATGAGCTGTCGGTTCTCACGATGTTGCGAGGCATAAAGCCGTAGTTTTGTCGTTTCTCTTCGGAATACGCCTCTGAGTGTGACGCACCGAACGCTTTTTTCATCTTCGGGATAATCGAGATGGAGCGGTTCTGTGAGTATTTTTATTCTCTTTCCTATCATTGGCGGCTCCTGGCTCGTTGAAGAATCAGGTTTTGGTAATTTTGAGAAATCGGTTAGTGTGCCCGGTGCTATCGGAAGAGGAGAAAATTCATCATTATCTTCGATTTCATTGATGGGAATTGTCGCGATTCTGCGAAAATCATTATCTTGAGAAATAAGCAACCTGACATCATTTTCTGCGTATCTCTCATAATGCCAGCATCGGTGAGGATTGCCATCAATAGTTATGCTGCGTATACCGGCGACTTCTGCTTCCGAAGCATAAAGGGCAACCTGCTTGGTGGCGTATATCTCTATTGCCGCGATCTTGCTGTGGTATGCAAGAAATTCTGCAGAAGATTTGAATCTGTAATGAAGACGGGCAGGAACATTTCTAACCTGTGCGCGGGTATAAAGATATTTGTCGGTGAGTTGATGAGTTGTAACGGGAAGTCGAGGTGCGGTATGAAAACAATCCAATGAACCGCAATCATGCATTTCTGAAAGGGAATTGTCAGTAAATCTGGATATCCATCCTATTCTGAAAGGGGAAGTAAAAAGATTCGATGCATGCGCAGCGTTAAAATATGTTTTGAGAGCATTATGGACAGCCGAAGTGCGATTTTTCTGGAGGACTGCACTTTCTGGAGTGGTGACACCCTGATAATTGTCATCGAACCATGCATTGACTCTTACAATGTCACTTTCCGCAACAGAGAATGCAACCTCCACTTCGTGCCATCCTCCCATATTGCGATGTGTTTTCCCGTTTTCATCGGTAACTATTGCTGGCGACTGCGGTCCATGTCCGGCTAAAGTTTCCCCCTCGAGCATAAACTCAATGCCACAATCTTGAGTAATGTCAGAATCTTCCTGTGTATTGTCTGGATTTTCCGGCAATGTCTCCGTCTTGAAAAGTTTGACTTTATCAAGTTGTATTCTTTTTTTCATTCTCATAAACATGTCTTCTAAATAAAACCTCAGGGTGAAGATAGCTATTCATCTTCACCCTGAGGTTTTATTTGTTGCAATTTATGAGCGATAAGCCTACGTGTTTAAATTTCAAGAGACGTGCTGTTACAGCCTGTCGTTGCGAAGTGTGCTTATTCCGGGAATGAAGATAGATAGTATCTTTGATATTCGTTCAATCAGGTAATCTTTTTTGTTGTATTTTAACAATTCCTTCCCTTTTAGATATGCAACCTCCCTGTCTTCCTCACTCATCTGAGTGCGTTGTATTCTTTTCATCAATGCTCCTAAGCGTATCATCTTCCTCACAGTTGGAATTCTGGTGTTCTCGAAAATATGTCTCAGAACTATGAAATCTTCATCGAAGAGATTTCCGTTGGATTTCCCTTTGTTGATGCCCTTACGCGTGGTGCTTCCGGAGTGGAACCTGAAGCGATTGAGCTTTCGGTAAATCTCAATCACATCTCCTTTGGCTGCCATGATTGACCAGAAGAGCCAGTCGCCGGCATTACGCATCTTCACACAGCTTTCGAATTCCGAGCCGTCACCGTAAGCATCACGTCTGAAAATAGTGCCGCTGGCGTTGTAGATGTAGTTGATCCAAATGAGATTATGGGTTATGTATTGAATGCCGTCAAACACACGGCATTCGCCTCGTCGCTTTCTGAACCGTTTGTCATACCAACGGTCGTTATCAATTTCTATTTTTGAACTGTTTTCGTCAATGGTGACCGAACCGGCGAATGCTATCACAGCCTTCGAATTGTTTTTCATCATCGCCACGCAGGTCAACAGAAAGTCAGGGTCGCAACTATCATCACTTTCGGCAATCCAGATATACTTTCCGCGTGATAGCTCGATTCCCCGTTCCCATTGACGGAAAGGACTTCCGCTGTTCTCTTTGTTCACAACCAGATGAGACACTCGTGGGTCTTTCGCATATTCTTTCAGAATCTCCACTGAATTGTCGGTGGATGCATCATCGAGGAGAATGATTTCGAAATCGCTGAATGTCTGGTTGAGTACTGATTCCAACCGTTCCCTGAGAAATCGGGAGTGGTTGAAATTCGGTATGATAATGGAAACAAGAGGAGTGTTGTCCATAATTGATGGAACTTGGTTTGGTTATGTGAGGTAGACTTAATATCTCGAATTATTCGGCAATTATAAGGAAATGGTTCTTTTTACCTTTCTGTATATGCAAATATTTACCTCCTAAAAGAGAGGATGCATCGATTGTTGCGGCGGGATCGGTAAGTTTTTCCTTGTTGAGGCTAACACCACCTCCTTGAATCATTTTTCGTGCCTCTCCTTTCGAGGGGAACACGTTTGCCTTTACTGCCAAAAGGTCAAGCGCCGGTATGCCTGATTCAAGTTCTGTTCTTGAAATGGTAAACCTCGGCACGCCATCAAAAATATCAAGTAGGGTTTGCTCGTCGAGAGCTTTCAGTGCTTCGCCTGCTGAGTTGCTGAAAAGTATCTGTGACGCTTCGACAGCCGCGTTGTAATCCTTCTCGCTGTGAACCATTGTCGTCACTTCCTTGGCAAGGCGTTTCTGCAAGGGGCGTGCTCCCGGATTCTCGCTATGTTCGCGGCTTAGTTCTTCAATTTCCTCTTTTGAGAGGAATGTGAATATCTTTAAATATTTCTCGGCATCCGCGTCTGATACGTAAGCCAGAATTGATAGAAC
>CAMYSW010000253.1:0-4305 GCA_947297425.1 uncultured Porphyromonadaceae bacterium | reverse complement strand
ATATAGAGCTCTACAGGTGGCAAGCTCCCCAATGCTATCGGTATTCCCGAGGAGGAACTCCGCAAGGCAGCCAAGATGGATGTTTGCAAGATCAATATCGACTCAGACAGCCGTCTTGCCATGACAGCTGCCGTACGCAAGGTTTTCAACGAGAAGCCTGCTGAGTTTGACCCGCGTAAATATCTCGGTCCTGCTCGCGACGAAATGGAAAAACTTTACAAGCAGAAGATCGTAGCCGTTCTTGGCAGCGAAGGTAAGGCTGAGTAAGTTTTTACAACAGTCATATATAATAATGAAGTCTGCACATTCTTACGTGTGGACTTCATTATTTTTTATTTTTATTTAAGAGCCGATATTTGGAATATTGGATGGATGAAGTTAAATTTGTAATTTGAACGGGGAATTTGTTTAATAAATGGATGAGGAAGGCAGTAAAAGAAGCAGACTAAAATGAAGATATTCACATCGCAGGCAATTCAAGAATTAGATAACGCCACTTGTGAGGCGCAGCAGATCAGTTCCATAGATCTTATGGAACGGGCTGCGGAGCTTGTGACAGATGAACTTAACTCCCGTTTCCTTCCCGGACAGCGATTCGTAGTGATGGCAGGTCCCGGAAATAACGGAGGGGATGCCCTCGCTGTGGCGCGTATGCTGATAGAGCGAGGCTACAAGAGGGTTGAGGTGTTTCTTTTCAATGTTGCCGGCAAATTAAGTCACGATTGCGATGAAGAACGTAAGAAACTTATCACAATTGACGGTGTAGACTTTACGGAAGTGTCGCGTGAATTTAATCCCCCGTACCTCAGTGAGAAAGATGTTGTCATAGACGGACTTTTCGGTTCCGGACTCAATAAACCGCTGATGGGTGGTTTCGTTGCGGTGACACGCTATATAAATGAATCCGGGGCATATGTCGTGGCTATAGATCTCCCCTCGGGGCTTTTTGGAGAGTGGAACTCTCAGGTGAACCGTCGGGACATGATTCATGCCAATCTCACGCTTGCTTTCCAGATGCCACGCCTGTCATTCTTTTTTGAAGAGAATTATAGCATTCTCGGGGAGTGGAAGTTGCTTGATATTGACCTTGATGAGGCTAAAATCAAGGAGATGCCTGCAGAGTATATGCTTGTGGAGAGCCGTAATATTCGTCCTCTGCTCCAGCCGCGCTTGCCTTTCACCGGCAAGAGAAACTATGGCTCCGCGCTTGTATTTGCAGGCAGCACAGGCATGATGGGGGCTGCTGTGATGTCTTCACGTGCCACGCTAAGAAGCGGAGCCGGACTGGTTACGGTTCATGGTCCCAAAGGTGGATTGCCGATTTTGCAGACTGCTGTTCCGGAGGCAATGTTCGAGCCTGACCGCAATGAGCATTTTATCACAGACATGCGTATACACCATGATCATCAGGCGGTGGCTGTCGGTCCCGGAATCGGAACGAACGACCAGACTATAGATGCCTTGGAGGCATTATTAAAGAGCGGGGTCAATTCCCTCGTTCTTGATGCCGATGCATTAAACTGCATATCCAAACGTCCCGCGCTTCTGACACTCCTTCCTCCCAAGACAATCATAACGCCTCATATTGGTGAGTTTGATCGCCTTTTTGGAGAACAACGGTCGTCGGAAGACCGATTGAAGACCGCTATTGATATGGCACGCCAGTATAATATCATAATTGTGCTTAAGGGACATTATACGGCAACGGTCCGTCCGACAGGGAGGGTGTATATTAACCCGACGGGAAATCCAGGGATGGCTACAGCCGGATCCGGAGATGTCCTTACCGGAGTTGTTTCAGCATTCCTCGCTCAAGGTTATCGTCCCGAACATGCCGCAACAATAGGCGTATATGTCCACGGACTTGCCGGAGATCTGGCATCCGAGGAGATAGGGGAATTTGGATTGACAGCCGGAGATATTGCCAATTATGTAGGAAGGGCTATTAGGATGATAATTGACAAGAAGGCTTAGTGTGTTCAATTATTGGATTTGGTTTATAAAAAAGATTCATACTTATATTTATGAAATTAGTTAAGATATTGATATCGGCTATAGCCATTATGGCGGTGCTTCCCGGAAGTGCACAGCAAACAAAGCTGCTTACGGCAGATAAACATAACGAGTATGGTCTCGTTTACACATTGCCAGTCACCTCTCTTGAAATAGAGGTGACAGCACAGCGTACCATAAAAAAAGTTGGACCGTATTATCAATATGCCAAGAAATTTATAGGCACCGACAATGTTATAAAGGAGGATTCTGAATCATGGGTGATCACTGGAGTGCGTGTTTCCCCTTACGTCGTGTCTGACAGTGAAAACCGCTATCTTATGCAGCTTAAGAATGGAGCGACAACATATATATGCGTTGATGAAAACGGCATGCTCCTTTCGATAAACAAAGACATGTCATCTTCAGCACCCGGATCTTCCGCTTATACTGCTGAATCTAATGAAAGCGCTAAAGGGAGAATAGACATTAATGAATATCTCCAATATGTAAATGAAGATTTTATCGCATCTCAGAGTTCCGCTAAACGGGCACAGATGCTTGCCGAGAGTCTTATGGAGATCAGGGAGGCAAAGATTGCATTAACCCGAGGCACGGCAGAGACTATGCCTCAGGATGGGAAACAACTTGAACTCATGCTCAATTCTCTCACTCATCAGGAGGCTGCGATTACGGCCGCGTTTGTAGGTATTACCGAAACGGAGACTGTAACGAGTGGTTATACCTTCACTCCAAGGGAAGATGGGCGTCAGGTGCTTTTCCGCATGAGCGATTTTGCGGGATTTGTAGGTGCCGATGATTATTCCGGCGATCCCGTATATCTCACCGTAAAGGTTACTGACCGGGGAGAACTGCCTGTTGATGCAAAAGGTGAAGAAAAGAAATTACCCAAAGATGCCGTGATATATAATATTCCGGGTTCTGCACAAATCACGCTTTCATCGCTTGGCAGGACGCTTTATGACAAAGAAATGGAATTTTCGCAGTTCGGTGTTAAATTCGGTTTGAATCCATCGCTTTTCAGTGCAAAGAAGAATCGTTCTTTTGCCACATTCAATGCGATTACCGGTGCACTTACCGAGATAGGTGAAGATGGCGGTGAATAATGCGCTCACCTTACAACAGTTTCAGCAACTGCTTGGAAATACTATCCGACTGAATCCTCAGTTGCAAGGAGTGTGGGTAACTGCAGAACTTAGCGATGTGCGCATTGCCGGAGGACATTGCTACATGGAGATGCTGGAGAAAGATGCATCGGGCAATACATGCGCCAAGATTCGTGCCATGATATGGAACACTACTTTTGTTTCCTTGCGAAGCAAGTTTTATGCCGCCACGGGTAAGGATATATCAAACGGTATGAAAGTTATGGTTCGCGGCTCGGCAAATCACCATAACCTCTATGGCTTGAGCTTTACGATAAGCGATATAGATCCTGCATATACCGTGGGAGATATGGAGCGAATCAGGAGGGAGATTCTTGAACGGCTCCATAGGGAGGGCGTTTTAAACCGGAATAAACAGCTCCGTTTCCCTCCGGTTCCTCAGAGGATTGCCATTATATCGGCGGCGGGAGCAGCAGGTTATGGCGATTTTATGAACCAGATTAATAATAATCCCGACGGTTTCAAGTTCTATACTCATTTATTTCCGGCAATCATGCAAGGCGAGAAGACATCTCGGAGCGTCAGGAATGCGCTTGAACTTGTGGAGGGCACTATTGATCTTTGGGATTGTGTAGTCATTATCCGTGGAGGAGGAGCCACGACAGATCTCAATGGCTTTGACGAATATGAGATTGCCAAAGCAGTTGCAACTTTCCCTCTTCCTGTAGCGGTGGGTATAGGTCATGAGCGCGACAGGACTGTTCTTGATGAAGTGGCATGTGTGAGATGTAAGACCCCCACGGCTGTGGCTGCAATGCTGATAGATTCTTTGCGTCTGGCGTATATGGCAACATTGGAAAGGGTTAAAAAGATTGCCCGATATAGTGCAGATGCCATGCAAGGGGAAAAATATAGGATTGCCAATATCGAGACAGCGTTACCGGCAAGGATTCAGACACGTATCATGCGTTCTGAAAAACGTCTTACGGAGATTGGTCATTTAATCGAGCGTTCGCTTTCAAGACGCTATGCTTCGGAAAGAGAACGGATGAGAATGATACGTTACCGATTTGAGAAAGCATGCATGCAAATCACTGACAGACCTATGACCAAACTCAAGAATCTTGAGAATATGGTTAGGGTATTGAGTCCCCAGAACACTATCAACAGGGGGTATAGCCTGACC
>CAMYSW010000252.1:0-4308 GCA_947297425.1 uncultured Porphyromonadaceae bacterium | reverse complement strand
GCCTAAAGCCTAACACCTAAAGCCTTAAGCTAAAATTGCCTCGGATAGATCACGAGAAGGTTGTGACGCATGAAATGGCGACCGAGAAATACTGGCAAGCTTTCCAAGTCAGAACTATAGGAGATGGAGCCTTTACGCGCCGAAACCACAACCAGCAGGTCATCTTCCTCCACTTTTGAAGAAAGCAGGATGAAGTCATCCCAAGTGTCCATCATCCTGTAATCATGGCGCACTTCAAAACCACCATCGTTTATGACATTACGGATAAACTCCGCTGTTGCCGGATAAGAAATAAACACGAGACGAGCCGCCACCTGCGCACCGAGATTAGCCACACGCATTACCCACAACTGGAAACCTGTCTCATATTCGGCTTTCTCCGGAACGACAATAACAATCCGGTTTATTGTGTCTACAGGAATAAAACACCGCGACATCAGAATCATCTTGTTAGTGGATTTGAGCAATTGCTCAATCATGGCTCCATAGAAAGTATCGACCAAATTTGATTTACGGTGAAGTCCGATCACCATCTCCGTAGCTCGTTCCTCATGCCCGACATTAGTAAGTCCTGACACCACATTGAGGTCAAACCTTTCAATCGTCTTTATTTCCACATCCATGCCGTCGGCAACAGATACGGCACTCTGCAACGCATTGCGTCCCATCTGCGCAATTTTCGAATCGTCGTTACTGCGCACGAAAAGCGCCGTGATGTGGTTCTTATTCTCGGGTGCCCTCATAAAAAGCGCAAGCCTCATAATACCTTCTGAAGTGACAGGATTAGCGACAGCCACAACCTGACGTGCATATTCTCCGGGAGCCAGTTCATCATGACTCAACTCTTCAGCCGTGATACGCATACGGATCTGTTTACCTGCTTTCTCCGTGATAACAGTGGAGACTATGCAGCATATAAGAATCATGACTACCGCTCCATTCATTATGTCTTCCGTAAGGAGTCCGTATTGGAAACCGATCATCGTTGCGGCGATCGTAGCCGCAGCTTTACCGGAAGTAAGCCCGAACATCAGTCGACGGTCGGCACCGTCAAGTCCGAACAGCTTAGCAGCCGCAAATGCGGCTATCCACTTGGTGAATAGCGCCACGCCGGTCATATTCAGCGCAATCCATGCCACTCCCCATCCCTTAAAGATAACCCCTACATTTATAAGCATACCCACCCCGATAAGGAAATACGGAATAAAAATGGCATTGCCTACAAATTTTATATTCTTCATCAGACCCGAACGTCCGGGAATCATGGGATTCAAGACCAGGCCGGCATAGAAAGCCCCTAATATAGCTTCAAGTCCTATCAGTTGTGCCAAGAGCGATGCTACAAATACAAGGGCGAGAATGAAGATATATTGAGTGATAGGATCATTGTTATGACCGAACACCCGCCGCGTAAGCCACGGGAAAGAATACCCGACCACGAGCATATACAGAACCATCAGTATGCCAAGCTTCCACAGCTCGCCCATATCGAACCCGCCATTGACCTTGACAGACACAACCTGAGCCAAGGTAAGCAACGAAAGCAATACAGCAACAATGGTTCCAAAAACTGCAATCACTGCCGCCGATGCATTAGACAATCCGAACTTACTGACCACCGGATAGGAAATAAGCGTATGGGAAGCATACATGGAGGCTATGAGCACAGACGTGGTCCAGCTGACCCCGAAAGCACTGTGAGAACCGATTATACCTGCCGCCAAAGGAAGCACAAAAGACAACAATCCGAAGATCAATCCTTTTTTTGATGATTTCCGGAGATGGAACATGTCTATCTCCACTGCCGCAAGAAACATTATATAGAGGATACCGACTTCTCCGAAAATCTTGAAACTTGTGTCCCGTTCAAGGATATTAAACCCATAGGGACCAATCACAATACCGGCAATTATCATCCCCACTATTGATGGAACCTTCAAGGGTCTGAACAACAGCGGTCCAAGAAGAATCACCACAAGCACAACCAAAAATATAGCCACAGGCTGCTGTAACGGGAATGATATCATGTTTTTATTAGTTATGTACCTGGAATATTTTCCGGGCGTTAGCATCTGTAATCCGTTCTGTCTCTTCCGGAGTCAACCCCAAGGTAGCGGCAACGCAATCGCGTATCAATGGAATATACGAACTTTCATTGCGGGTGCCCCGGTGGGGAGTAGGCGCGAGATAAGGAGCGTCAGTTTCAAGCACAATCCTTTCGATACCGATTTCAGGCAACGCTTCGCGCAGAGGTTTGGCATTCTTGAATGAAACTACACCGTTTATGCCAAAATAAGGATCACACACTTCCCTTATTTTCCTCACATCTTCTATGCCGGATGTAAAGCTATGAAAAATAAGCTGCGGCAGTTGACCCTCCATTCCCTTAATCACCTCTAATGTTTCCTTCACCCCATCGCGACAATGGATAATAACCGGAAGGTCATTATCCTGTGCCCATTTAAGCTGACACGCGAATGCCGACTTCTGATCTTCAATATTGGATGAATCCCAATGCAGGTCAATGCCCACTTCTCCAATAGCGGAAAATCCTCCGGCTGCAAGATGCCTCTCCATGCCCGAAAGCACTTCCCGCCAATCGTTTCCGACTTCTGTAGGATGCAGCCCGAGGGCAACCTTGGTATTATCCGGAAATTTCCGGTGAAGCTCCATCATTGCGTCATGAGATTCGGGACATACCCCCGGAAAGACCATCAGCGTGACTCCGGATGCAATAGCCCTCTCCACTGCTGCGGATTCTTCGCCGGCAAAAGCATCCATGTATAGATGAGTATGAGTATCTGTCATTTCTTACGCCCTGTAAGTTTATCAAGAAGTTTCTTGTATTGTTCTTTATTATCTTCGCTGATATTAACTTTCTTAAGCGCCGCAAGAGCCTTGGAACTATAATGGGCGATCTCTTTGCGACACAACTCTGATATACCCATCTTTTCATAAAGTCTGGTCACCACTTTTATTTTGGTGTCTCCAGCCGGAAGCTTTATTGCCTCACGGAGTGCAAGCCCTTCCGCGCCATTATCGGCAAGGGCACTGAGCATCAAGAAAGATTTCTTGTTGTTATTGATATCCCCTCCGATAGGTTTTCCGAAAGTGGTGGAATCACCGAACACATCCAGCCAGTCATCCTGAATCTGGAAAGCCACGCCAAGCATCATTCCATATTCATACATCCGCGCCGCGTCTTCATCTGCAGCACCGCCGATCACGGCGCCGATCATTGCGGAAGCACCGATCAAGGCTCCGGTCTTATCCATGATCATGCGGATATAATCATCGATTGTCTCGTCATCACGGGTCTCAAAATCCATATCAAGACACTGCCCTTCATACACCCTTACAGCCATTGCATTGAATGCGTCAAGCACTTTACGCAAATCTTTGTCGGGAACGTCAGAAATAAGCTGAGTTGCAAGTGTAAGCATCGTATCGCCGGAAAGTATCGCCGTATTCACATCCCACTTGGCATGAACCGACGGTCTGCCGCGACGAGTATCCGAATTGTCCATCACGTCATCATGAAGCAACGTGAAATTATGATACATCTCGATACCTACCGCTGGACGGAAAGCAGCCTCGGCATTGTCACCGAAAGCATCTGCCGTCATCAGCATCAACGCAGGGCGAAGTCTTTTTCCACCTGCAGAAAGAGCGTAAGATATAGGTTCGTAGAGAGAAGCAAGAACGCCACCGGGAAGTTCCAGTTCACGCAATGATTTCTCTACTAAAGCTGAATATTCAGAAAAAGTTTTCATTATTCGTAATTGATAAATTTATCGTATATTGCTTTAGGCATATCCTTCCCCTTGTCTGCTTCAAGAACAGTCTTGAAACCAATTAGGAATCTTTCATATGTAGTGCTGTCGCCGCCACACGCAGTCTTAAAAGCCTTGAGTTCCTTCTCTACATCCCCTACAGATAGATTCTTTTCACGTATCGACTGCATATATTCCAACCCTAATTGCAAACCCAGTCCCTGAGGGTCGACAACACCCGCCATGGCATACATGCGCATCTTGTCGGCAAGAGGGAGGGAAGCTACAAAACTGTCATATTCATCGCCAAAGCTATCAAGATCCTTGCCGTTATACTTCTCATATGCATAGCTCGTTGCAATACCAAGACTTTCGATACGCACACCCTCAATCTGACCGAGAGCGGCACGACAAATAAAACGGGCTACAGAATCCGGAGTCGTGTTTTTCATTACATAAGACACGGAACTGTATCACCACGCCCGCCGCCCCAGCCACCATCAGGGGAGAGCTCGGGGGGGAGGGGGTGAATAAA
>CAMYSW010000251.1:0-4346 GCA_947297425.1 uncultured Porphyromonadaceae bacterium | reverse complement strand
GTCGGCACTGTCCAACCTCCGGGAGTTTCGTCCATTATCAGCGACATTGGTTCGCCATCCGCTATGTCTGTGGAGCCGTCTGAATTGTGAAGATAATACTGAATGCCATCAAATTCTACGGGAATGGTAAGTTCTCCGGTTGAGAGGTGTCCTTTCCATGCATATACGTTCTCGTTTTCCATGGTCTTGACGATCTCATCCGGTGTATCTACTGCATTGCCGTCTATTTTCATTATGTCGCAATCGAATATCACTATCTGAACGGGTTTGACTTCGGCAGTCACTTTCCTCACTTCCGGGGTTTGGAACTCTGTTCCCCCTCGAGGGTTGGCTATGACCCGAAACTCTAATGTGAATTTCTTGTTGACGGGGAGTGTCCAGCGTTCATTGTGCCAGTTGTTAAGTTGCTCATGAGTGAATGTGGCAGTATAGGTTCCTGTAGTTTCATCAAAATCATAGTCAAATCCCACTCCGGAGGTTATGACTGTCTTTGAACCGAAGCTGTTTCCGAGCACATCGAGTTCGGCTTTATAGTCTACCAGATACTCTTCGGGAAGCTCTCTCGCTCCTGTCCATGTAAATGAAAGTGCGGGAGCGGTGAGATTGTTTATGTCGATTTCCACTACAGGCGTATCGCACCTGAGTGTCAAGCTCTCTTTTACGGGCGCGATATCATTGTCGTATGGGTCATATGCACACGATGCCATTGAAAGCGCAATCGTCCCTATTACGACAGCTTTGAAATAATATGAGGTTTTCATTATTTGCTTAAATCGTTTAATTTTCATTATTTAAATACCTGTTAAATCATTTGGCTCCCTCATAACCGGGATTTTGTGGGAAGTCAATATCTCTGTTCGCATCACGAATCGTTTTTGGAACAGGCCAAAGTGCATGAAATTCCTGAACCTTATCGGCGAGGTGCTCATTGTATTTTCTCACACGTTCCACATATTTGCCGGTACGCACAAGGGTGAAACGTCGGCTTTCTTCGCCCACAAGTTCGCGGATGCGTTCATCAAGAAGGAAGTCGAGGTTCATCTGTTGGGCTGTAACGGAGGTGGCTTTGGCACGGCTACGCACAACGTTGACGACTTTTGCTGCCTCGTCGGGTTTATCGAGACCCAGATATGCCTCTGCGAGAAGAAGGTATGTCTCTGCGAGACGGAACTTCATTCGGTCGCGGTAGCTGCCTGTGCAGGTGGGATCATCGTCATGGGCAAAAAAGAATTTCGTGGGAGCCGGGAAAAGCCATCCATCCTGCCAGTATTTGTCGGTGATCCAAATGCGCTGTCCTTTTGTGGCTTCTACGTTGGAGAGCCATTCACGCTTGAAATTATATTCAGAATTGCGTATGTCCGAGTCTTCGAAGATTCCATCCGGTCCTTCAGCATTGGAAGTGGCGTTCGTATTCTTTGTGCCAATCCACCATTTGAATGGAGCTATCTGACCGAGACCTCGACCTCCGTATTCGGCACTGACCACGAAAAACTGGTTTATGGAATGATACTGAGGTCCCCAATCGCGGCGTGTCCAGTCATCTGAATTGCTTCCTCCTCCGGTGGTTTTGTATTCAAACTGCATCACCCAGATGCTTTCGGTATTGCCGCTTGGGCGGTTTTGGTTGTTTTCAACAAATAAATCATGGAAATAGTCGCCGGCTTTTGTTTTTTCAGCTCCGAAGCGGGCTTTCACGAGCGAGTAGTAGCCACTGTCGATAACTTCCGAAGCGGCTTTGCGGGCGTTTTCATAATCTTTCTGGCAGAGATATACTTCTGAGAGAAGATGCAAGGCTGCCCATTTCGTCAATTTGCCCACTTTTACTTCATCTGGGTTGGAGGGAAGGTGAGTGGCTGCAAATTTAAGGTCATCTGCCATGTGCTGAAGGATCTCCTCACGGGGTGTGCGTGTGAAATTGAGTACGAATGGTTGCTGGATGGTCTCAACCCATGGCACATCTCCATAGAGATATTGCAGCGAGCGGTATGCGTATGCCCTGAAGAAACGTGCTTCCGCCTGATAAAGCTGTTTGTCAGAAGGATGATTCCAGTTGGTGTTCTTCTCGGAATAGATAAGAATCTCGTTGGCAGAGTTAATGATACTGTATGACCAGTTCCAGAAAGACTCTATGAAGAGTGTGGACGGGGTCATCGTCAGATCGGCATACGGAGTGAGGGAACCGTCTTTGGCACCGCTTTGGAATACTATGTCGGTAGCAATCTGTTGCACAGCATAGGCGCAAGCTCCGTTATGCATGAATGCTCCCTTTTCTCCCCACGTGTTATATTCCGATCTTGCCATTGAGTAGAGCCCGGTACAGCCCACCTCAAAACCGAGTGAACTTGTATAGGTGTTGTCGGGTGCGATCTGGCTCTTCACTTGCTCTTCGAGGAAGTCTGAGCAACTGACTGAAGTGGCTGCAAGAGCCAGTATTGCTGAAAATTTATATATTTTGTTCATGATTAAGGGCAGTTAAAATGTTACTTGAAGTGAAAGTCTGTATGCTCGCTGCATCGGGTATGATGCGAACCAAGTGTTGTCGTAGTTTAGCAGTTGGCGCATGTTGGAAAATACGTGGAGGTTGTCAATGCCTATATTTACATCAAGACCCGATAGGCCGATTCTTTTTACCCAATCCTTTTGAAATTCATAACCAACCGTGATGTTTCTGATCTGCAGATAGTTTTGTTTTTTATAATAGCCATGGCTGAATTTTTTGATATAGCCGGGTGACGGTGCTTCTATGTTCTCAGGATGTTCAGGAGTCCAATATTTCACACCATGTATATAGTTGGATGTGCTGAATGTGTATTGGTTTATATCGGGAATGTTGTCAGACATCCAGCGTCCGAATGATCCGTATAAAGTGAAAGATGCGTAGAATTGTTTATACTGGAATTGGTTTGCCATTGACATTGTGAAAGACGGACGAGTGCTGCCTATCACGATTTTGTCATCATCCGTGATAACACCGTCGCCATTGGTGTCGGCAAGTTTGGCGTCTCCGGGTTTGGCGCCGTTCTGGTGAGCCTTGGTGCTTCCGTCTTTGTCAATAAAAGTAAATTCATCACCATCCTGCCAGATGCCAGCTACGTTGAAGTCGTAAAACACAGACAGAGGTTTTCCGATGAACCATTTGTTGTTGATGTCGTCTTTCCCATCGCCTCGGAGTTCTACTATTTTGTCGCGGTTGAGCGAGAAGCTCAGGCTTGTGCGCCATTTGAAGTCTTGAGTCCGTATGTTTACAGAATTGAGAGTGAGTTCGATACCCTTGTTTTGTGTTTCACCGATGTTGTCCCAGATGGTTTTATATCCGTTCATTATGGGTACCGTGCGTTTCATCAGCAGGTCTTTTGTGCGGGAAAGGTAAAGGTCTATGCTACCGTTGATGCGTCCGCTCAGGAATGAGAAGTCGATACCGAGGTTGGCAGTGTAGGTGGTTTCCCATTTAAGGTTCGGGTTACCAACTCCGTCAGACGAGAGGTATGTGGCGTTAACAGCCTGCGAGCCATCGCCCCACATGTATTTTATACCTTCGTCAGTATATAGGCGGTCAAGAGTCTGATAGCGGGAGATTGCGTTGTTGCCGTTGGCACCATAGGAAAGACGTATTTTCAACTGGTCGATCCATTGCGCGTTGTCTTGCACGAATGATTCGTTGCCGAGCTGCCATGCCACTGCAGCTGACGGGAAGAACGCATATTTGTTATTGCGTCCGAACACTGACGCACCGTCGCGTCGGCCGGTGAGAGTGACAAGATACTTGCTGTCGAATATATAATTGATTCTTGCCATCAGGGAAAGCATCGATTCCTTCCAGAAGCTTGATCCCGCCTTGATGTTCCTTTCGCCGTTTCCAAGGTTGTAGAAGCTCATGTCATCGTTGACAAAGCATTCCGCACTTTCAGATGTGCCCCGGTTTACTTTCTCCTGTAAACTGAAAAGTCCCGTGAAGTCTATGTGGTGTTTGCCGAAAGTGTTGTTGTAGGTCACCATATTTTCCCATGTCCAGTCATCTGTGCGTGAAGTGCTGACAGATCCTTTACCATCCACCTTTTTACCTTCGGCGGTGTTGCGTCCGTAGTAAGTTCCGGTGTAATTGTCGCGATAGTTATAGCCGAACTGAGACTTGATTGACAATCCATTGACCGGTAGGATTTCTATGAAACCGTTGTAGAGCACGTTGCGGCTTGTGTTCTTGTTGTCGGCACGGATGTTGCGCATCGGGTTCGGGAGGTTGGAATAGTCCATTGGCTCATCATAGTAGTTGCCGTCGTCTGCCATGAAAATCCCATAGGGCGACTGCTTTATGGCATGCTCCAGATTGGGGGTGAGCCCGTCTGTTT
>CAMYSW010000250.1:0-4350 GCA_947297425.1 uncultured Porphyromonadaceae bacterium | reverse complement strand
TTCTACAGCCATTACATGAGTTTCATCGGAAGCGAAATAAGGATCTTCCTTGATACTTTTGGCAACTGCAGAGAGTTCATATCCCGGTAAAAGTTCCACATATACCATACGTCTATGAATACCTGTGCCAAGAGGTATAGTCATTGACAATGCATCTTTCACGCCCTCTTTGGATTTAACGGCAACCGTATGTCCCATGCTCATGCCCGGTCCGAAATTGGTATATGTCACGCCTTTGGGTGCAATAGCTTCAAGAAGGGCGCGAACCACAGAGTCGCTTCCCGGATCCCAACCTGCAGAGAGAACACTCACTGCGTTGCCGTTTTTCGCATTATTATCAAGTCTCTTGCGAAGTTCCGGAATCTGGGAATGAATGTCAAAGGAATCGACTGTGTTGATACCCATTGAAAGGATTTCTTTGGCGTGTTCTTCCACGCTTCGTGTCGGTGTGGCAAGGATTGCCACATCAACATCCTTGAGTTCCTTGATTGATCCTACAACCGGAATCCCTACCGGAATATCGCCGTGGTCAGCCGGGTTACGACGTACGATGCCGGCGATCTCAAAATCGGGAGCCGCCTCTATTGCTTCAAGCGAATAGCGGCCAATGTTGCCATAACCTACGATGGCTATTCTTTTCGTTGTCATTTACGGGTAATTTATTTTGATTCTTAAAAGCTGTTTAAAATACGATTCTGCCTTTTTTAGCCTGTTCAAGCATCTTTTTGCCAGGGACAAGATAAACTTCCAAACGTCGGTTTTTCTCGCGATTTGTCAAAGAGTTGTTTTCTACAAGCTGCATATCATCTCCATATGCATAAGAGAAAAGATAACGGGTGTCGCAGCCTTCCTTGACAAACCAGTCGAACAATGCCGTGGAGCGTTCCTCAGTGATATGTTCACGATATTTTTCCGAGCCGGTATTATCTGTATGCATAACAAGTAAAACCCTGTACATATCCGGTTCTCTGAGATAACGCTTTAATGGAGCGAGCAATGAAGCTGCATCTTTTCGCACCTCAACCTCATTGGGAGCAAAAAGTTTTGAGGCGGGAATAGTCACGAGAAGCACTTCCTTATTGCGATAGGTCTCTACCATAGAGGAATTTTTTGCATTGTATTCCTTGTTATAAAGGCGTGTGCGTCCTTCCTTTTCTTGAAATTTACGGATAAGGTTCGCGCTTTTCTCATCAAGTTCAACGCTATTTATCATTTCCCTGAATGAGAGTTCGTCAAGAGCGTCGATGCGTTGTAGCCGAGTTTCCGCCACCACACCGGTAGTTGCTGTTAAAAGAAACGTGGATACCAGACATCCCCTAAAAAATGTCTTCAATAGATTCCTCATATTCAAGTTCTCCTTTCACTATCAAATCGATATCAGCTGGATCCATTTCAATTTCGCCATCTTTCTTAATCTCTTTTGCCACATAAGCTGTGAGTTTGGTGACGTCAAGTTCTTTTTCATCTGTCACACCGGCATCAATTTTCAAATATCCGTTTTTCTCATACCAATCCCAGATTATATCTATTATGTACAATATGTCATCATCGTCATATCGTTCACTCACCTCTTCAGGGAGAGCGGTGCGGATGAATTTAATAGCGTCATCCTCCTCATATTTCATTATTTCGCTCATATTAATTTCTTCTAATATTGAAGTTGTTTAAACAACTTCAATGTGATGTATTTTACTAATCCGTAATTTTCTTGTTGAGTGAAAGGAGACCTTCCGGAATAGAAGTGTGTATTTCCTTGTTTGTATCGTCAATATCTATTATGAAATCATCAACAAGGGGAATATATATTTCTTCACCATCCGGGTTGCGGACTACCATAAGCTGGTTTTCCGTTGAGTCGTCAATAAACTCAAGCTCCCCGATTTCTCCAAAACACTTGTCTATGACTTTGAATCCTTCAATATCCTCATTATACATAACATCGCCTACGTATTCTTGCAAAACGTCTTTTGGTACAGATATTGCACTATTGACCATTTCTGAAGCATCTTCAACAGAATCGATGCCCTCCAGTTTGATTAGAAAGGATGTCGATCCCTTTGGTCGTATTGATTCTGCATAATAAGGCACCGGAATGCCATCGGTTTCCACAATAAGCGGATTGCCGTTTTCAACATATTCTTCCGGAATATTAAGAATGGCATTCAGCTCTCCTTTCAAGGCATGAGCTTTTTGGAATTTTCCAATCTCTATCAAATTATCTTTATCAATCATCTATTCTAATGATTTTAGCGCCAAGACGGTTCAACCGCAAGTCTATATTTTCATATCCTCGGTCAATTTGTCCGATGTTCTGTATCTTGCTTGTGCCTTTTGCTCCCATTGCGGCAATGAGCATCGCGATGCCGGCACGAATGTCGGGAGAAACCATATCTGTGGCACGTAGGGAATTAAAATGCCCTGAGCCTATCACCACTGCCCTGTGAGGATCGCATAAGATGATTCTGGCTCCCATGTCAAGAAGTTTGTCTACAAAGAAGAGGCGACTTTCAAACATTTTCTGATGTATCAGAACACTTCCTCTCGCTTGAGTGCAGATAACAAGAAATATGCTTATTAGGTCTGGAGAAAGTCCCGGCCATGGAGCGTCTGCTATGGTAAGTGTAGAACCGTCAATGAAATTTTCTATCTCATATATTTCCTTTTGGTCTATCCTTATGTCGTCGCCTTCAATCTGGAGATGAATGCCGATTCTTTCAAAAATCTCCGGCATCAGTCCCAGATCTTTTACGCCTACATTCTTAAGCAGTAGGTTCGAGCCGGTCATGGCTGCCATTCCAATGAAGCTTCCGACTTCTATCATGTCCGGCAATAACCGATGCATTGTGCCTCCAAGCCGTTCTACACCATGAATGGAAAGCAGGTTGGATCCGATCCCATCTATCTTCGCACCCATGCGACATAGCATGCGACAAAGTTGCTGTATATAAGGTTCGCATGCAGCATTGTAGATTGTGGTTATACCTTTGGCGAGCACTGCCGCCATTACGATATTGGCTGTGCCCGTAATTGAAGCTTCGTCCAGAAGCATATAGTCGCCATCAAGTCCATCGGGAGCGGAAATTTGGTAAAGACCTTCGTCATTGGCATATTCAAAGCGTGCCCCAAGTTTCTGCAGTCCGAAGAAATGAGTGTCCAGGCGTCTGCGACCTATCTTGTCTCCTCCAGGCTTTGGCAACACTGCTTGACCGAAGCGGGTTACAAGCGGTCCTAATATCATGACTGATCCACGCAGCGATGCTGCTTTTTTACGATATTCAGGTGTGTGAATATATTCTATGTCAATGTTGTCTGCCTGAAACTCACATGTGGATTCGTCAACATAGTTGACTTTCACCCCCATTTCTGAAAGGAGATTTATGAGGTTGGTAACATCCAATATGCGAGGCAAATTAGAGATAGTGACTTTTTCTTCAGTGAGAAGCGTTGCGCATATAACTTCTAACGCTTCATTTTTTGCACCTTTGGGACTTATCTCACCGTTAAGGCGGTGTCCTCCCTCAACTATGAAACTACTCATTTTTTCTTCTTTTTGCCTTTAGGCTGATTCACGGGCTTGGCTTCTTTAAACTCATGTAGCAAATATGTCTGTGGGTCAAGATCAATCTTGCCATTAGAGTATTCTTTAAGGTCCTTTAATATCTTGTCATCGTCAACCCCCTCCTTATTATGAATCAACATAAGTTTCTTCATATGATGTGCTATAAGGGAGATTAACACATCTTTCTCCTCACCCTCTTCCATATCTGCCACTTTTTCAATCATCTTCTCAATGTTTTTGCCATAGTGACGATAACGCATGGCAGATGCAGTATAAGGGATTTTTTCAGGTTTCGGGTTAAGCCTGTCAGCTGTTATAACTTCACATGGGAAATCTATGTCAAGCTGAAAACGGGATATAATATTAATCTGATCCCATATCTGGGAATAGTCGCGATTCTCTCCTACTAATTCAGGAAAAAGATTTGCCATTATATCAGCTATAGCGAATGCACATTTGGTACGTTCTTCTCTATCCGGGATGGATACGCAATAATCCACCATCCCTTGAACATTTCTTCCAAACTCCGGGAGAGTGATTTGTTTTAAATCAGTATTATAGGGTATCATTAATAGTCTCATATAAAGTTTAACTTACAAATATACGAAGAATCCGCGAGATTATGGTACAGATTTTTTGACTATATTTTTGCTTTTGGAGTAGTTGTCTGATATTCCTTAAGATACTCTGGCACGGAATAGGCAATATCAAGGAAGTCATTTTCTCGGAATGCCTTTTCCGATAGGGCAAGCATATCCTTTGCCATTGGATAAAGGTTGTCTATCCAGTGT
>CAMYSW010000249.1:0-4350 GCA_947297425.1 uncultured Porphyromonadaceae bacterium | reverse complement strand
ACAGGCATGATCGTGGCGCCGATCAGAGGCTCGTTGTTGGCTCCGTCGACAACCGTGCCGTGATAGGTGCGCGTCTGTGCCGACAGGCTCCATGTGCACGCTACCAGCGTCATCAAGATTAAAAACAATTTTCTCATACTTAGTAATTTAGAGATAAGTTATTAAGTAAGAGAATCTGATTGTGTTTCTAAGTGAAGTAGCGACTCAGGAGCGTATGGGAAATTTTTGCTTGCTCCCAGGGAGTGATAGGACGCAGGTAACTTGTTTCAAGCACGGAATTGCGGTGTCCTACCATATTCTGTATTATATGGCGCGGAATATCCATGCCGTCAACAAGATTGCAGAAGGCATGACGGGCAAAATAAAATGTGACTCTTCTGCTTATGCCAAGATTGTGTTTGACATAATGTCTTGAAATACCTTTGTTCAGATTTCGAGCCATCATATTGAAATAATTGGCAAGACGGTTTTGGCGTTGCGATGCAGAATATGTTATTGTCTTGTCAAAGCAGGACAAGAGATAATCGTCTCCATCTTTGCCAGCCATTAACTTCCTGATGAAACATTCTATACCTAAAGTAGAGGCGACAATCTGCACCGGTCGCCCTGTCTTTTTTCTGGTAGTGGAAAAAGTAACCGTCCTAAGTCTGTTTTCGGGAGAATCATACATCCGGCGATATTCATCATCGTCCCTGTATTTCCTTGGATTTTTTTCAAATGCGTGTATGGTTGAAAACTTCAGGGATTTTACTCTCAGATTTGCCAAATCCACCGGTGCAAGTCCTTGAAAAGCTATGTCAAGTATGAAAATGCCCAATGCTTCGGTTTCGCGGCTTTCAATCTTGGGATCATTATATATTGCCTCCGTAAATGCAGAAAATATGTTACATATCTCTTCCCCCGAGAGATTCCGGTCGGCAGGGAGCAGATAATAAGGTGGAAGCGCTATTTTTAATCGCTTGGCGAGCAATCCCGAATCTTTGCCGAAATTAACGACAGCATTATAGCGCGAGATCATAAATCTCCTCATTGATTCACTGCTGCCATAATCCATATCTATTGCCGATATGAACCTGTTTGTAAAATCCTGATTTATCCCAGATGCGAACAGCTCTTTCCCGAAACGTCTCTCCACGTAGCGCATGAAACCTTCGTATCCCCTGCGCGTATTGTGAGACACCGATGCCGCCGCTTTCCTGGCAATGAGGTCAAGAAAATTGATGCCATGTTCGAGATGTGCCGATTCTGGGTCACAATCGGTCATATCACAGGAAGTATTAGTTTTCGGCGATATACCATTGTTTGGAGACATGTCATTGTTTAAGGCGTATATCATTTCGTCAAGTCTCTCATCAATGATCTGGTCGATCAATGCCTGTATCTTTCCTGAGATGCGACGATATATTGATTCTATTATTTCATTTTTAATTTCATAATCATTGTCCTGTTCGTTTATGCGGGAATGCAAGGTATCCCAACAAGACTCTGCTGTGTAAACAGGAGTGTTGACACGCCTTGATTTACCATTGTGGTGAACACGGATCACGATCTGGCAATAACCGTCAGAACGCTGTCTTTCTTTAAACAATTCTTTAAGAATAATCATGTTTTTTTTAATTTTTATATGTGTATGCTATAAAATCTACTCTGTCTGCTGATTTTTTGTCACATTCTTCAAAGAATTTGTAGACAAATTTGATATAAACGCGATTGCAAGTATACCAATGCTATATTAAAATCGCTTTTAATATATTTTTACAGAAAATGCTCGGAATTGTGTTAAAATGGATAATAAAATTTGGAAATATGGATTGATAATATTAAATTTGTGCAAATTTAAGCTTGTTATAAAAATTTTAACAAATCAAACGGAAGCAGAAATGCTTCTGAGACTGACAAAAGAAAAGGGCTGCCGGATTCAATAATTCCGTAGGCTCATCAGCGCTAATTGAAAAGTATTGTTTTCATTAAGACACAACAAATCATCGGGGTGCTCCCGGTTTCCGGGGATTTGGAAAAAGCGGGCACTTTATTGTTTAACTAAAACACTTGATACACACTAAGAAACAGATAACACTATCATCTTTGAATCAACACAATTCGTGAATTTTTAACAACAAACAATAATAACTTATCTCTAAATTATTACGTATGAGAAAATTGTTTTTAATCTTGATGACGCTGATAGTCAGCGGTCTTGCCGTTTCGGCACAGACGCGCACCTATCACGGCACGGTTGTCGACGCGACAACGTCCGAGCCTCTGATCGGCGCCACTGTCCTGCCCATCGGCGGCGGCCAGGGCGTAGCAACCGACGTGGACGGCAAGTTCACACTCAATGTTCCTGCAAGTGTTAAGCAGGTTAAAGTGAGCTACGTGGGCTATGCAGCCAAGACAGTGACACTGCAAAACGATATGGTAGTAAAGCTGTCAAGTTCTGATTCTGATCTTGATGAGCTCGTGGTTCTCGGTTACGGTTCCGCCAAGAAACTTGGTTCTGTAGTAGGTTCCGTTGCCGTAGTCGGCGAGAAGCAGCTTGAAAATATACCCACCGCAACGTTCGTTGACGCTCTCCAGGGTCAGGTTGCCGGTCTTAGCATCCTCTCCGGAACGGGAGATCCCGGTGCTCCGAGCAATGCGATCCGTATCCGTGGTGTGAACTCACTTAACGCGGGCAACACTCCGCTGTTCATCCTTGATGGCGCGCCGGTGTCGTCAACAGTCTTCACTACTCTCAACCCGAACGACATTCAGAATATAACCGTGTTGAAAGATGCAGCTTCTGTTGCCGTTTACGGTTCGCGAGCAGCGAACGGTGTTATCGTGATCACTTCCAAGCGCGGTGCCATGGGCGAGCGTCCCAAGGTGACGGTGCGTGCCAATTACGGATGGTCACAGATGGTTGAAGACAATGTGGAGATGATGGATTCCAAACAGTATATCGAATTCCGTGACCGTATCGGATCTCCTGTCAGCGATAATATCCGCGATCTCGTAAATAAGTATGGTATCTCTACCAACTGGCGTGACGAACTGTTTAACTCCAGTGCCCCGACTTATTCTATTGATGCATCTGTTCGCGGAGGTAGCGAGAATTTGAACTATTATGTTTCGCTCAACCACTTCGACGAGGATGGTATCTCGAAGTATTCCAACATGCGTCGCGAGACATTGCGCGCAGCCCTCAACGTGAAGGTTAACAACTGGTTCCGTGTAGGTCTTCAGTCAAACCTCGGTTATACCAAATATCGTTCAACTTCATCTGCCGCTACACCAGACGGTATTGACATCAGTAATCCGATGGTGCTTGCCCGTATAGCTCTTCCGTATGATTCTCCGTATTATTATCATTTCGATGAAAACGGTAATATAATTTATGGTGACAAGGCACAAGCACTTCATTATTCGGTCAATAATCCCTATACTCCCGAATTCAATAAATCTATATGGAACAGGTATCGGTCAAGAGTAACGGCTAACGTTAATATGTTTGAACAGATTACTCCTATTGATGGACTGATAATCCGTGCACAGCAGGCGGTTGACGGTTATGACGCGCGTGTCAATTGGGAGACTTATCCCTATGAATCATTCGTGACTCCTATGGGAGACCTTATTGGTAATCCTAAAAAGCCTGTTGGCTTTATGAATACGGGTGCAAACCAACAGACTTTTTCAAGGTATTATTCATTTACATATACGAACACAGCTGAGTATAATTTCAATATCAACGATCAGCACAATTTCACGGTTCTTGCCGGTCAGGAATCAATAATTTCCAGAGAGAACGGTTTCGGTGCTATTGTTCGTGGGTATACTGATAAGCGCACAATGCTTCTCACACAGGGTGTAAATGTTACTCCTTCAGATTTTACACAGACAATAGTGAACGAAACATTCAATTCACTTTTCTTCAAGCTGAACTATGACTTCAGCGACAGATATTTCTTCGAGGCTACTTACCGTCGTGACGGCAGTTCCAAGTTCGCTCCCGGTCACCGTTGGTCAAACTTCTTCTCTGTCGGTGGCATGTGGAACGCAAAAAAAGAAGCTTTCCTACAGCCGGTAGAATGGCTTGACGAACTTCAGGCACGCGTAAGCTACGGAACTACAGGTAACTCTTCGATTAATAATTATCTTTATTTCGGTTCTGTCAAACCATATGGTGTAGGTTATGGAGATGACCAGGTTTCCTGGGGTCTTTGGAATCCTTCGAATCCTGACTTGACTTGGGAGACAGTGAAGTCATTTGACGCAGGTCTTCATTTCAGGGTGTTCAACATCCTTTCCGGAGAAGTTGATTTCTACAAGAAGACTACTACAGACATGCTCATGAGCATACCATGGAGT
>CAMYSW010000248.1:0-4354 GCA_947297425.1 uncultured Porphyromonadaceae bacterium | reverse complement strand
GGCTACTCTTGAATCAATCGAGCAGGCTCTTGCCAATAATGATAAGGTGCAGCTTATCGGTTTCGGCACATTCTCTGTAGTTGAGAAGGAGGCCCGCACAGGTATCAATCCCCAGACTAAGGAGAAGATACAGATACCCGCACGCAAAGTCGTTAAATTCAAACCCGCTACAGATCTCGCAAAATAAATTGCATACAGCAGGTAACCTAAGGCTGACTCCCTTCTCTTAGGGAGCCGGCCTTTATTTATATCTCCCTGTTTGTGTATCACTGCGTTTTTTATTATTTTTGCAAATGAAGTGAAATGTTTACTTATTTGCTGAAAAAAATATAACTGAAAATATAAAACCGAATGACAATAGAATCTATTATAGCGGAAGGCGTTGTGAAAGCTGTCAAAGAGCTTTACGGCGCCGACATAGAGCCGAAAGCTGTTGCCCCCTCGGCAACAAAACGTGAATTTGAGGGTGATCTCACGGTTGTAGTGTTCCCCCTTTTGAAAATTTCGCGCAAGTCTCCCGAGGTTACGGCTTCTGAAATAGGGGAGTGGTTGGAGAAGAACCTTGAGGCGGTTCTTAAATTCAATGTGGTGAAAGGATTCCTGAACATCACGGTGAATCCCGGATTCTGGCTTTGTCTGCTTCATGAAATTGCGGCGGATGATAATTTCGGTATGCGCAGTGCTGATGACAACTCGGATCTTGTAATGGTGGAGTATTCATCTCCAAACACCAATAAACCGCTCCATTTGGGTCATGTGCGTAATAACCTTCTCGGTTATTCACTGTCTCAGATATTAAAAGCGAACGGACACAAGGTGGTGAAAACAAATATTGTCAACGACCGAGGCATACATATTTGTAAGTCAATGCTTGCATGGAAGAAATGGGGTGAGGGTGTAACTCCTGAATCCGCCGGCAAGAAAGGCGATCACCTTATCGGTGATTTCTATGTAGCGTTCGATAAGCATTATAAGGCGGAACTCAAGGAAATCATGGAGAAGGAGAATGTTTCCGAGGAGGAGGCTGAAAAGAAATCAGCACTCATGGCGGAAGCCCGCGAGATGCTTCGCAAGTGGGAAGCCGGAGATTCCGAGGTGCGTGAGCTTTGGAAAATGATGAACGGATGGGTCTATGCCGGGTTTGACGAGACATATCGTCGCCTTGGGGTAGATTTTGACAAGATATATTATGAGTCTGACACCTATCTGGAGGGTAAGGATCTTGTGCTTGGCGGTATGGAAAAAGGTATAATGTATCGCAAGGAAGACGGGTCGGTATGGGCTGACCTTACCGGTGACGGACTTGATCATAAGCTTCTTCTTCGAGCCGATGGCACTTCGGTATATATGACCCAGGATATTGGCACTGCAAAGCTCAGATATCAGGATTTCCCGATCGACAAGATGGTTTATGTAGTAGGCAACGAGCAGAATTATCACTTCCAGGTGTTGTCTTTGCTCCTTGACAAGCTCGGTTTCAAATGGGGCAAAGACTTGACTCATTTCTCTTATGGAATGGTGGAGTTGCCTGAAGGTAAGATGAAAAGCCGAGAAGGAACCGTAGTTGATGCGGATGATCTCATTGACACAATGGTTGCGTCTGCGGCAGAGATGGGTGCTGAGCGGTTTGCGGAGATGCCGGCGGAGGAGAGTGCCGAAATTGCCAGGATGGTAGGTCTCGGGGCTTTGAAATATTTTCTTTTGAAGGTTGATCCCCGTAAGAACATGCTTTTCAATCCAAAGGAGTCTATTGATTTCAATGGCAATACCGGTCCCTTCATCCAGTATACCTATGCCCGCATCCGTTCGGTGATTCGCAAGTCGGAAGGTTTTGATCCTCAACATACTCCACAGAGCGAACCAAATGCCAAAGAATCAGTGCTGATTCAGAAGGTTGCAGACTTCTCGTCTGTTGTTGCGGAAGCCGGCAGGAATTATTCACCGGCACTTATTGCCAATTATGCTTATGACCTTGCCAAGGAGTACAATCAGTTCTATCATGATTACTCCATTCTGCGAGAAGAGGATGAGCAGAAACGCAATCTCCGCCTGTTGCTCTCGTTCGTGGTGGGCAGAACCCTTAAGGGTGCAATGTCGCTTCTCGGCATAGAGATGCCCGAAAGGATGTGATGCCTTGTAGCGTTATAATAAACTTTTTGGCACGATTTGTGTCTAATAAAATGAAAACAATATCTTAATATGGAATACAACAATTCAAGAATGACTCCTCCTCCCTTCTATGGTGGTCAGGAGATAGTGACGCAGACTAACGCTGTCATGAAGCGTGTTTATGTCCGCATGTTTATAGGACTGCTTGTGTCGGCATTTTGTGCACTTGGTGTGGCAAGTTCGCCTGCAGCCCTCGGCTTTTTCTTTGGAAATAGGCTCGTTTTCTGGGGTATGCTGATTGCCATGTTTGTAATGGCGTGGGTTATACCTTCAAGGATGGAGAAAATGTCATCGGGTGGTGTGCTTGGTCTCTTCGTGCTGTTTTCGGCATTGATGGGATGCTGGTTGGCTCCTATATTCCTTGTTTATCAATTAGGTACGATTGTTTATACCCTGTTCATAACGGCTGGAACATTCGGAGCAATGTCGGTATATGGCTATTTCACCAAGACCGACCTTTCCAAAATGGGTTCTTACCTGATGATGGCTCTTTTCGGTCTGATCATTGCCAGTGTTGTCAATATATTCTGGGCAAACTCTACGATGGAGTGGATTATATCGATAGTGGGAGTGCTTATATTCACAGGTCTTACCGCTTGGGACACACAGCAGGTTCGACGCATGGCGGCAGCCAATCTCGAACCCTCGCTTGCCGACAAATTGGCTACAATGGGAGCGATGAACCTGTATCTTGACTTTATCAATCTCTTCCTTTTCCTTCTCCGCATACTCGGAGGCAACCGTGACTGATAGATATGACACGTGCTGAATTGGAATGCAAGATCAGAGATGCTGTCGAAGAATATATCGCCGATGAGGAAGCTTACGACGATAATGCTCAGCTTCTGATAGATCCGGAAGGTTGGGAAGTATCGGTTGTCAATAGTGAAGATGCCGATGGTGACCATTATGATGTAATGGATTTAATCAAGATGAGTCCCTCCGACCCCGGAAAATGGGAGGTTGATGAAGATGCAGTCCTCTCTGTTGCCGCAGATTATATTGCCGAATAAATTTGGCGAGATATATTTAAAAGAATCAGGATTTGACCGGTAAAGGTCAAATCCTGATTCTTTTAATGTTGGGGTCCAGGGTTCGAGCCTCAGACAGATCACCGAAAGATTTATCAAATCGCAGAAAACCTCTGAAAATCAACTATTTTCGAAGATTTTTGTTTTATGCCTCCACCCCAAATCAGCGCAATATATTGCAATATCCAGTGTACAGGAAGGGAGCAGATTTTGATTGTCAATTTACTCTCTTTTTACACTCTGTTTTTTTGATGTCTTCGGGTATTTGCAGTTTGTTCTAAACTCAGTTTTTTGTAAAAATGCGATTATAATAGCAAAAATTTGTACTTATGCAGAATTATAATCGCAATTATTTGTACCATTATAAGAATCTTTTTTATTCTGTGGAGTATGCTGTAAGAATTAAAAATAACAGTCGCTGACTATGATCACATCAAAATATTTTGTAAATTTGCACATTATGGATAAATCCGCACCAAGCAATCTCACGAGCGTATCCATTAAGAACTTTAAGTCCATAAAATCGGTAACGCTCTCCGACTGTCGGCGTATTAATGTGCTGATAGGCAGACCTAATGTAGGCAAAAGCAATATACTTGAAGCTCTTGCATTGTTTGATGTGCCGTATATGGTAAATTCATCAAACAAATCCCTTAGAAACCTTCTTCGTATTGAGAATATCGCAGACTTGTTTCACAATGGAGTAGCTACAACTCCCGTGGAAGTATCTGCCGGTGGCAATACAATCAATGTTCTACGTAGTGCGAACAACGGACTGTCTGTTGATATCTCTATGGAAGGAGAAGTTTCCAAGTATGCTTTTTCTTCTTCTCTGACTCTGTCCACAAAGAAAGACCCCACTCTCCTGCCGGATATACTTGCGTATTTTTTCCCGAAACACTTTGTGCCTGAATCTTCCAACTCAGGATTACTGTTGCCTCCCTCCGGTGGAAATCTTATGGAGACGGTTGCAAATTTGCCTGATTTGAAATCAGGTCTTGCGGAACTGTTCCACGGATATGGATTGAAGATGATGTTTGATTCAGGATCTCAACAGATAAAGGCGATGAGAGAAAACGGTCTTGATATGTTTCTTGTGCCGTTTAGTTCTCTTGCCGATTCATTGCAGAGACTGATATTCTATAAGGCTGCGA
>CAMYSW010000247.1:0-4373 GCA_947297425.1 uncultured Porphyromonadaceae bacterium | reverse complement strand
TTTTCGAATCAGATTTTGCCTATTCCATTCCAATCCATCTTTATTATTTATCCTCTAACCACTAACAACCACGGAACAACCACTTCAAGATACATAAAATCAATTGAGAGTAGATGTAAAGGTAGTTGTTACGTGGTTGTTATTGGTTGGAGTTATTAGTTCGTGGGATTAGTGTGTGGTGGATGGAACGCAGATACTGTCTTTTATGTTATTTTGTTTCGGTGAGGGAGTAGACGGTGGATTTGATGTCATCGGCTATTGCCGTCTGTGATTTGCCGGCGAAGATGAGGGATTGCCAGGGGATGGGATGCCCGAAGATCACGCTAAATTCTTTTCCACGCGCCTTGCAAAGCTCACCGGGGAGCAGCGCCTGCTCGATGTTTATTTTTAATCCTAATTTCTTACGGCGCTGTGCCGTCTTATAGAAGTTGGGAGAGTTTTCTCCAATGAAATGCACGGGGATGATGTCGCGCTTATATTCAATGGCTTTAGCTATGAACGACTTGTTCCATTTCAAATCGCGAATCATTCCGTCATCTCCCAATCGGGAACAAAGTCCTGCCGGAAAGATGATTATCTGCGTATCGGAGGCATATGCGTCATTGATGGCACGTGCCGCATCGCGTCCCTGGGAGCCATATTTGTTGATAGGCAGAAATACGGGACGTAGCGGTTCCACGTTCATAAGCATGTCGTTTACGAGGAAACGGATTCCATTGTCGCCATATCTCCTGCCGAGAATAGCTATGAGTCCGATGCCGTCAAGACCGCCGAGGGGATGGTTCGAAGCGAAAATGAAACGTCCGTTGTCCGGAATGTTTTCCATCCCCTCTGCATGCAGTGTGACGTTGAAATGTTCATAAAGGGCTTCGGCAAAATCCGTACCCTCTTTGGGATACGTCGCCTCCAAAGCCTCATTAAGTTCGTCCTGATGTATCAGCCGTTCCAGCCCCTTGAGTATAAAGCCCGGGATAAGTTTCCCTTTCAACCCTCCGACGCGGGAACGCACGATTCCGGTAAGATCGATTTTCAATAATTCCATTTTGTGGGAAAGGGTTTTGCTTATTCCGGATTTACGGAAGATTCCTCGCTCCAGAACTCATCGTTCCAGTCTTCATCTGTCATGTCGTAGAAATCGTCTTCTTCCGGTTCTTCCTGTTCGAAAATGAAATCATCTTCCTCCTGCACGCGATGTCGCATGTCGAGCTTGCGGTGCGTGATGGTGAAATTGTTCTTGTTTTCTTCAGAATTGATCTCTCTCCACAGGAGGTCTTTTAATTCCGTCAGACCTTGTCCGGTCACCGCCGAGATAAATACGGTCTTTACACCTTCCGGCAATTCTTTGGCAAGTTCCTCCCGGAGTTCATCGTCGAGCATGTCAGACTTGGAGATGGCGAGTACACGGCTCTTGTCAACTAGCTCCGGATTAAATTCCCTTAACTCATTGAGCAATATTTCATAATCCTTGCGAATGTCGTCGGAGTCTGCCGGCACCATGAATAGCAGGACCGCATTCCGCTCGATATGTCTGAGGAACCGGAGTCCCAATCCCTTTCCCTCGCTTGCTCCCTCTATGATTCCAGGGATATCCGCCATGACAAATGACTTCTCTCCCCTGTAATCCACGATTCCCAGACTTGGCTCCATTGTGGTGAACGGATAATCGGCGATCTTAGGTTTGGCAGCGGATATTGCAGAGAGCAGAGTGGATTTTCCCGCATTAGGAAACCCGACAAGTCCCACATCTCCGAGGAGCTTAAGCTCCAGCACTACAGATTTTTCAATTGAAGGTTGTCCCGGCTGTGCATATCTCGGCGCCCGGTTGGTAGATGTTGCAAAATGCCAGTTGCCGAGACCTCCTTTCCCGCCGCGTAGCAGTTTTATCTCCTCCCCGTCTTCGGTGACTTCGCATAGGAAGTCGCCCGTTTCTGCGTCAAACACTGTTGTGCCTACAGGCACTTCTATAATCTGGTCTTCGCCGTCTTTGCCTGTGGAGCGGTTTTCACCTCCGCTCTCGCCGTTGGTTGCGAACACATGGCGGCGATAACGCAACGGAAGCAATGTCCACATATTGCGGTTTCCCCTGAGTATGATATGTCCGCCGCGACCCCCGTCGCCTCCGTCCGGACCACCCTTGGGCACATATTTCGCTCTATGGAAGTATCGTCTTACGGCACCCCCCTTGCCGCTTCGGCAAAGGATCTTAACGTAATCTATAAAATTGGATTCTGCCATATTTGCTTGTTTAATTTATTTGACGGCATTGGAATTGACACTAAGAAGCTCGTTTGCCGCGCGATAGTCGTCGGGAGATCCTATGTCTATCCATCGCCCCTCGATCGGGAATGACTCCACGCGCAGTCCGTCTGAAATCAGCGATTCGATAAAATCCGGAGCATCCAGATATTCACCTTTGGGAATGCGGTCGAGGAGCACCCTGCGTATCATGTAAACACCGCCGTTGATGAAATAGTTGTAGGTCGGTTTTTCCTCCAGCCCCAAGACTTTTGTGCCCTCCGTGCGCATTATGGCATATGGGACGGAAACGGAATATGGTACTGCGCCCATTGTCAGGTCTGCGCCCGATTCGATGTGGAGGTGCCACATCTTTTCGAAATCGATTGAAGTCAGGAGGTCAGAGTTTATCACGAGCACATTGTCATGACGCAACCCCTCCACTAAAGCCACGCTGCCGAGAGTGCCGAGACGCTTGGGTTCGAGCACGCATTTCACTGAAGCGTAAGGTTCCGGAATCATGGAGCTCCGTTTACGGAAATGCTCCTCTATTTTTTCGTGCAGGTAATTGACTGTGACGAATATGTCTGACACTCCATATTTTTCAAGAATCTCGACATTGCGGTCTATTATCGGTTTGCCTCCCACTTCCAAAAGTGGCTTGGGAGTGGAAAAAGTCAGCGGGCGCAACCTCTCGCCACGTCCTCCCGCCATCATCACGGCATCAATAGGCAGGAGAGCCTTTATTTTATCGAGGTTGATTATGTCTACGATACAGCCCTTGTCGGTCATCGGTATGAGCCGCAGGTGTCGTCGTTTCCCTTCCGCCACTTTTTCAGTAGGGTCGTCTCCTGTTTCAATCGCCGTGAAGTTTGTGTTCATAGCTTCCGATACAGGGGCGTCAAGTTTGATGCCTCTAAGCAGCGCGCGACGTATGTCTCCTCCCGTCACGGTTCCCTTGAGCTTTTGACTTTCATCAACCGCGAAGAGGAGCATTGATCTCCCTGATAGATTGTCGATTAGATCGAGAGCGTCTTTTACCGAATCTGAGGTATGTATGATATGGGATTTAATTAATTCTTGAGTCATGTCCGGATATACTAATGGAATGTGTCGGATTCTTCATATTGCAGGAGAGTGCGGTGCAGCTCATCCGTTATCATCACTTGCAGCTCCTTCGGAGCGAGCACTTTCACTCCCGCGCCGTATCCTAAGAGCTCGTGCACGAGTTCATAGTTGAGTTTTAGCCGGTATGTGAAAACGGAATATTGATCGTGTATTTCCTCTTGTTGCGAATGGTGCAAGGGGAGGGCACGGAAATATTTCGCCTGCTGGGTAGTGGTCTGTATCTTAACGATCCTGACAGGAGCCTTGGAAAGCGTTATGCCTATTATATTGTCAAAGAACTGTGAAGGGTCAATATCTTCGGGCATTACGAAACTGCTGTTCACGAGCTTTAGCTCCTTGACGCGATCGAGGGCGTATGTGCGTATGTCGGAGGTCTTTTCTCTCAGTCCGACCATATACCATCTTTGTTTGTATCGCTTTACGAAATACGGGTGAAACAGGATGTCTGTTTCAGGGCGTGAACGGTTGAATCCCGCATACGTGAAACGCACCTTCTCCGAAGCGCCGATAGCTTCCAGCACCGAAGGGAGGAAATCGCGTGCCGAAGGCACATCCTCCACGAGAACGCGCCCTGACGCCGCGTGGCTTTCTTTCATGGCGTTGTTGACCGCATAAGAATCAAGCAGCCAGTTGGTCAGAAGCTTGTTGTGATTGTCGTCGCCTTGGTCTATGTAATATTCCCCATTGCGGTTGCAAAGGATGTCAATATGGAAATTTTCTTCAATGGCACGGCGATAATGGAAGAAAGTGCGGGCGGGTATCGGATTGCCGTCGCATAGGTGTGACCGCATCCACAGGCGGTCGATCTCCTCCCGCGTGAGTTTGCCGTAGCGGTTGAGGGTATCGACGATCCATACGTATCTGCTGATGAGGTCGCGTGCCAAGACGGATGATAATTAATGATTAATAATTAATAATTAATGATTATTCAATCCCGAAAGAAATTGGATGCATAAGAAGTTGTTTAAAAATAAATGTGAATTTGGGGTCGCAATCTTGGCGCAGATTTC
>CAMYSW010000246.1:0-4381 GCA_947297425.1 uncultured Porphyromonadaceae bacterium | reverse complement strand
ATAGTTGACGAAGCTTATCCGGGCGACATCGTGGGTATCCCTGACACGGGAAACTTCAAAATCGGTGACACCCTCACATCCGGAGAAGTGCTGCATTTCAAGGGACTGCCGAGTTTCTCTCCGGAAATGTTCAAATATATTGAAAATGCAGATCCGATGAAGTCCAAACAGCTCGACAAGGGAATCAACCAGCTTATGGACGAAGGCGTGGCTCAGATGTTCACCAACCAATTCAACGGACGCAAGATTATCGGCACTGTGGGTCAGCTGCAGTTTGAGGTTATACAATACCGCCTGCTCCACGAATATGGCGCACAATGTCGTTGGGAACCGATAAGCCTCTATAAGGCTTGCTGGATTGAAAGCTACGACCCTGCGGCTCTTGAAGCATTCAAAAAGAGGAAACACCAGTTCATGGCAACTGACAAAGAGGGAAGAGACGTTTTCCTTGCCGACAGCAACTACGTGTTGCAAATGGCTCAAGCCGATTTCCCTAAAATCAGATTCCACTTCACCAGCGAATTTTAAGAAATCATTTAAATCACTTCAGTTTTGTGGAAGAATCCCGGAGCACTGTGACGGATATAAAAGAAAAACGGAGTAAGCTCGCAAGCTTGCTCCGTTTTTGTCGCGAAAGCATTGTTTTATTATTTTCGGCAACGTCTGCGACAATTACCTATTTATGAGACAAATTAAACGCTATTTGGTTTAAACGTTAAGATTTTTTAAGAAATAACTCTCCTCCTAACGTTTAATGTCGTAACCCTGAGCCTTGAGATAATCAAGGATACGGTATTCCATGGCATGATCATAATAATTTATGATATGAGCCACCCAGTCATTGTCGGTAGTTCCTCCGGCTCGCGTCTGGTTGTAACGCCTCACGACATCGTCGTATGCCTCCATCTCCTCAACCATCTTGTCACTGTCCTGACGATAATGGTTCTTGTGGATCATCAACGGCATAGGCTGCTTCGGCTTAAGGTCCGGCTGTTCGCGCGGAATACCGAGTGCAAGACCGCAAACCACGAACACACCTTTGGGAAGTTTCAACAGTTCTGCAATTTTTGCCGGATCTGCAGTGCGCAAATAGCCGATACAGTTCGAGCCGAGACCTGCCGACTGCGCAGCGACAACAGCACTCATCATAGCAAGCGAGGCGTCGATTATACCGATAGTCACGCCATCCATTGTGTCTGTAAATGCAGGCATCTTCAACCCTTTCTTGTCGGCAAGAAGGGAAATCTTATTATAATCAGAACAGAATATAAGTAACCTGTTGCTGGTTTTAAGCTGCTTTTGACCTGTAATCGCATAAAGTTCCTCTTTAAGCGACTGGTCTGAAATATCTATGACTGAGAATTGCTGTCCGTTATAGGAAGTTGGGGTATTCCGGATCGAATCGAAAATAAATTCCATTGTTTCCTCCGGAATGATTTCTCTCTCATATCGGCGCACGCTTGTGCGCTGCAATAATGTTTCTCTTACGTCTTTCATAATTTATAATACATTTATATCAATAGGCATCCAATGCAATGTAAAGAGCCGATGAGCAAATGCTCATCGGCTCTTTTAAGGTCCACATCAAAGGAATGTGACGAAACTCCGAATGACAAGTTTTGAGGTCTTGCCAATCTTTGTAATCCGCCTGCGACCGAAGTCAACGCCTTGCGGCGCGGGGCCCGCCATCGACAGACAAGAATGTCTCGGTATTTCTATAAAATTTGATGAGTTTCCCAATTTGCTTTGATGTGGTATACTTCACCGGCATACTGAATCTTCGTTACCTCGCGGTCATCTGAGGTCTGTATCAAATTCAGGATTCCGAAGCACTCTTGCTTTGTTTTATAACGCAAAGATAATGCAAGCTGTTCAATTTTGCAACACCCTCACGCTTTTTTAACAAAAAAAATTGCCTTGTGCAACTAAGTTACACAAGGCAATTTTCGCTTAAGGTTAAATTAACCTTTAACTTTTTCAACGATAGCTTTAAAAGCTGCCGGGTTGTTCATTGCGAGCTCAGCGAGAACCTTACGGTTGATCTCGATTCCAGCTTTATGAATAAGACCCATGAGCATTGAGTATGAAAGACCCTCCTGACGTGCTGCAGCATTGATACGCTGAATCCAAAGCGCACGGAAGTCGCGTTTTTTCTGCTTGCGGTCGCGGTAAGCATAGGTCAGACCTTTCTCCCAAGTGTTTTTAGCTACGGTCCACACATTGCGGCGGCTGCCGTAATAACCACGGGTGAGTTTAAGGATTTTCTTTCTTCTTGCTCGTGAGGCAACGTGATTTACTGATCTTGGCATCTTTTTTGATTTTTTGAACGTCAGCGGCAATCAATTAAGTATGCACTTGCGGAGCTGGGCGTTCGGTTAATAAAAATTGATAAAAGTAAAATTGGGAAATTCGATTAACGGAGGCAGAGAAGTTCGCGAATCGACTTAAGGTTTGCATCATGAACCAACGCTGTGTGGTCAAGATTTCTCTTACGCTTAGTGCTCTTCTTTGTCAGAATGTGGCTGTGATAAGCGTGTTTCCTTTTGATTTTCCCTGTGCCGGTGAGCGCGAAACGCTTCTTGGACGCGGCATTGGTCTTTACTTTAGGCATTGTTTTGAAAATTTAGTTGTTTAAAAATTCACCTCGGCACTGAGTGCCTACGGTCTCTATTTATCTTTACCGTGCGTATTTCCCGGTATCCGGTTTATACAAACGGCTTTTTTCGTTTTTTATTATTCAGCACCCTCTTCTTTTGCTGATTCTTTCAATTCAGGCTTCTTTCCCTCTTTCTTTGAATCCTCTTTCTTTGCCGGTGCCTTAAGCGGGGTGAGCATTATGGTCATGCGCTTGCCTTCAAGCACAGGCATCATCTCAACCTTGCCATATTCCTCCAAGTCGTTGGCGAAACGGAGAAGCAACACTTCTCCCTGCTCCTTGAACAGGATGGAGCGCCCGCGGAAAAACACGTATGCTTTCACTTTGGAACCCTCCTTGAGGAAACCGACAGCATGCTTCAACTTGAAGTTATAGTCATGGTCATCTGTCTGAGGACCGAAACGGATCTCCTTCACAACAACCTTGGCTGCCTTGGCTTTCTGTTCCTTCTGACGTTTTTTCTGCTGATAGAGGAATTTCTGATAATCAAGGATACGGCATACAGGCGGCTCCGCATTCGGCGAGATCTCGATCAGGTCGAGCTCCATCTCCTCGGCAATGCGACGTGCCTTCTCAATCGGATAGACACCCTGCTCCACATTGTCACCTACGAGGCGCACCTCGCGGGCACGGATATATTCGTTGATCACATAGGGGTCACGGCTATTGCGCTCGTTGCCCTTGCGGGGACGCTGTCCGGGACGCGGCTTCGGACCTGCGGGGCCCATCGGTCGGCGGGGACCGCTAAATTGTGGTTTTTTCTCCATTTAATAATATTTGCCTTGCAGCTTTTTCCTTATTTATTTGTCATCTTTGCCACCTCGGCATTGATTTCGTCTGCAAAGTTAATGATTTTCATCGTACCTTTGTCACCTTCGCCCTGTTTTCTTACAGAAACTTCGTCATTTTGAGCCTCTTTTTCACCAACAATAAGCAAATAAGGTATTTTTTTGAGCTCATTGTCGCGAATTTTCTTTCCGATCTTCTCGTTTCTGTCATCAACAATGGCGCGGACTCCATGATTGTCAAGCTCCTTGACTACATGGGCTGCATAGTCATTAAACTTCTCGCTGATCGGAAGCACGACACACTGCTCCGGAATAAGCCAGAGCGGAAGTTTACCTGCAGTGTGCTCGAGAAGTACGGCAACAAAACGCTCCATAGACCCGAAGGGTGCACGGTGAATCATGACAGGACGGTGCTTCTGATTGTCGGAACCGGTATATTCAAGATCGAAACGCTCGGGAAGGTTGTAGTCAACCTGGATAGTTCCAAGCTGCCAACGGCGACCGATAGCGTCTTTCACCATGAAGTCGAGTTTCGGACCATAGAAAGCCGCTTCTCCTTCAACCTGACGTGCGGGAAGACCTTTCTCCGCGCAAGCTTCGATAATCGCGTTTTCAGCAAGATGCCAGTTCTCGTCAGATCCTATGTATTTCTCTTTGTTTTTAGGATCACGAAGTGAAATCTGCACCTCATAATCCTTAAAGTCAAGAGCCTTGAAAATATAAAGGATAATATCCATCACCTTGAGAAATTCATCCTTGATCTGCTCGGGTGCACAGAAAAGGTGAGCATCATCCTGAGTGAATCCACGCACTCGGGTAAGTCCGTGAAGCTCGCCACTCTGTTCATAACGATATACAGTGCCGAACTCAGCAAAACGCAGGGGAAGGTCGCGGTAACTTCTGGGTGATGCCTTATAGATTTCGCAATGGTGAGGGC
>CAMYSW010000245.1:0-4386 GCA_947297425.1 uncultured Porphyromonadaceae bacterium | reverse complement strand
ATAGTCCGGGGCTATGCATTCCCCTAGGTCGGGACTTTAGAAAAGATACTGACTGTGCTCTGATTGCAGTTGACAATCGTGGATAAACAAGATCAAGACTGAATCACAGGATTCAGTCTTGTCTAAATACACATAAGATTAAAAGCCGACATCGGCTTTTAATCTTATGGTTTATAAAGGAATATCGGTTCCGATTCTCGATTCATTCGGTCAAGTGAGGTTACGGCATATGTGGCCCCTTTGGTTTCTGCATCGATCAATACTTTGGAATAGGGAGTAAGGGCGATTATAGCTTGCGGATCATTTATATCCATCTCTTCACCGGAATAAAACTCATATACGACAAAGCGTATTGCGTCATCCGCACTTCCGCTGTGTGAGTGGGCAGGTGGTGTCCACGTGAGATATTCTTTATCGCCATCTTTCTCTATCTTTATTTCAGACACGGTTTTGGGACGTTGATTAGAATCACCGTATACCGGGGGCAACGCTATAGTTGATTGATATTTCATTGCCAGCGAATCAGCGGCACCCTTGTAGTTGCCCGTAACCCAATATCCGTGCCACCATATGTTGCCACCGATGTTTGGAAGCTTGCGCGACAGTTTCACTTTGGTATCAAGTTCGTTGCGGTCATTGTTGCCCGGATCGGCTACATCCATTGTGCGTTTCACATCTTGTCCGATGTATATATCAACATCGGAAGCATGATCGTTCCACCATTGAGCAAGTTTGCGGCTTGGAGCAGCCTTGGTGTCAAGGTTCCAATAAAGCTGGGGCGCGAGATAGTCGACCCAACCTTTTTTTGCCCATAGGAGCACATCTGCATAAAGGTCGTCATAATTCTGCAATCCGGAACTTTCGCTTCCGCGAGGGTCATTGCATTTATTACGCCATATTCCGAAGGGACTCACGCCAAACCTCACCCAAGGCTTACGCTCCTTTATTGTTTTATTAAGTTGCTCTATCAGTAGGTCCACATTATGTCGTCGCCAATCATTGCGGTTTCTTCCGAGACCGTATTTAAGATAGCTTGCATCATCAGGAATCTTTTTTCCATGAGCGGGATAAGGATAGAAATAATCGTCAATGTGTATGGCATCCACATCATAGCGTGAAACAATGTCGTCAACCACCTTGCATATGAAATCTCGGTTTTCCTGATAAGCCGGATCAAAAAGAACTTGTCCGTTATAGCGGAAAAAGCGTTGCGGTTCCATTTTTGACATATGATTGGAAGGCAAGGTCTCTTTTGCGTTTGATGTGACGCGATAGGGATTTAACCAGGCATGAAACTCCATGCCACGTTTGTGAGCCTCTTCAAGACAATACTCCAGCGGATCCCACATCGGCGAGGGGACTTTGCCGCGTTTGCCTGTGAGCCATGCGCTCCAAGGTTCCAATTCGGATTTGTAGAGGGCATCGGCTGTGGGGCGGACTTGAAATATGACGGCATTACAGCCGGCATCAAGAAGCTTGTCGAGCTGTTCCCGTATATATGCCTTAGCCTGCTCCGTGGTTTTGTTTTGCCATTGGGTCTGTCCTATGACGTGTAGCCATGCTCCTCGAAACTCTCTTTTGGGATTCTCGAATCCCGAAGCCGAGGCTGTATGTGCTATTACACCTGATAGCAGGATAAAAAAGATTCTAAATAATATTTTTTTCATCGATCAATCATCATTTAAGTAAGTGATTACTTACCCTCCACTTGTTTATTGGTGTCTGGTTATTCTCCGATGCCTATGCCGAATAGGGCATAATCATAAAACACAGGATCTTCCGGACGGAGGGTGCGTAATGTAGCTGTAAGCTGTTCCACACTATTGCGGTCATTGCTCCGTCGGGTGAGTATTCCGAGATTGCGGGCGGTATTTCCCACATGCACGTCAAGGGGGATATAAAGTTTGCTTTTCGGGATTGATTTCCAAATTCCCATGTCTACGATGCCGTCATCGCGCACAAGCCACCGTAAAGCCATGTTGACGCGCTTCAAAGCCGTTGACTTGAGGTTTACGGGAAGACACTGTGAGCAGTCTTCACCATTGTTTTCCTCACGCATTATTTTTTCCATTTCTTCCACAAGTTTCCATGCGGGAGTTTCCGATTCTCCTACATGCATTGTTTTGCCGAAAGAATCAAGCGATCCGTAATCGCAGAATATACGGCGCATGCCGCGAAGGAAATATTGGAAATGACGCGCAAAAAATGTGCGATGAAGGTTCATGTCGGGATCAAGGTCTTCATAACCCCGGTCAATCACATATTTGTATGGTTCGTGTCCCATGAGGGTCAGCATCCTTTCTGCATCACGGCATATCATCTGCCTTTTTCCCCATGCGATTATTGCCGAAAGGAAAGAGACAATCTCTATGTCTTCCTGGCGTGAAAAGCGGCGCGGAAACTGCACGGGATCGTTGCCGATAAATTCCGGACGGTTTATTCTTGTCGCTTCAGAATTGAGGAGATCCCGGATGTCGGAAGGCACGTTTATAACAGGTGTGTTTGTTGCCATATTTTTAAACAACTTCTTATAATTTTTCTACGAATTTACCTAAGATAGGGTTCACGGTGCGAATGGTAGACACGAAAGCAGAATCAAAACTTTCCGCAGCCCGTTTGTGACCCAAAGAATCGTAGTGTGACTTAATTTTTCGCTCTTTCTCTATCTGTCTGCAAAGCTCTATGGAGTCATGCCATTGGCGTGTTATTATATTGCGCGCTGCATTCCTGCCTTCGATCTTTGCAGTTTCAATTTCGTTGGATAACCCTTTTTCTCCGTTATCGGAGCATCCATATAACAAAGTGAGGGCGATTAAAGCCCCCACAATATAAAATGTTGATTTCATATTTTTTTACAGATGTCTAAACATAAGGCTTATTTACCATATAGCTCGTTCCACCATCTTGGATCGTCTTGAAGATATTTGGCAAACCACGCCATTATCGTATCTTGCCATATAAGTTTCTTGTCAAAATCAGTGATGACATGGTTTTGACCGTCAACCGTTATGAATTCCACGTCTCTTCCGAGCAGGCGCAGGGCATTGAATATCTGTATGCTTTCACCGATAGGAACATTGGTGTCTTCTGTGCCGTGAAGCAAGAGCAGGGGAGTGTGGATCTTGTCGGCGTTGAAGAGGGAGCCTTGTTTGGTGAATAGTTCCGGATTGGTCCATGGATAGGATTTGGCTGCTGCTACGGCATTGTATGAATAACCCCAGTAACCTTCTCCCCAATAGCTCGTGACGTTGGAAATTCCTGCATGGGATACGGCTGCGGCAAAAATGTCGGTAAGTGTCTGGAGATACTGGGTCATGAAACCTCCATAGGAAGCGCCAAGGCATCCTACCTTTTTCTTGTCTACGAACGGATGATCGTTACAGAATTTCGTGACACCTTCTATGATGTCTTCAGCCGTGCGTTTGCCCCATGCATTTACGTGGCGTGCGGAAAACTCCTGACCATATCCGGTAGTGCCACTCGGATTGATGACATAGACCACGTAATCGCGAGATGCAAATACCTGAGGAGCGTAAGGGTGGTGAATCCCGGCTGTTGAAGGCGCTGTGCCTCCGTAATAATAAACAATAAGGGGATATTTCTTAGTTGAATCGAATTGTGGGGGAAGGCACATATATCCGTCGATTTCTGTTCCGTCGGATGCTGTGAACCTCCATGGCTCCATCTTGCCGAATTCGATATCTTTCAGTTCTGCCTGCATCGGGTCGTCAATGAGCCTGCTTTTGCCGTTCTTAAGGTTCAAGAGGTATGCAACACCGGTGTCAGTGAAATCGCCACCGTTATAAGACAACCATGTAGCCTCATCTTCTCCTATTGAAAAACTGAAGACGGAACCTATGTTGGTTTCAAGTTCGGATATTTTGCCGGATTTTGGATTCAAAGAATAAATCTTAGTGAAGAATCCTGTCTCTCCTTTAAAATATATGTTGCCGTCAACTGCGTTCCAGATAGGATTTCCTTTCAAGGCGGGATCAAATCCTTTTGTCACCGGTTTCACATCGCCATTGGCAATAGTGTATATAAAACCTTGTCCGTCGAAATCATTGGGGATTTCATGGCTTCCGGCGTTAGATCCTATCCCGTTGAATGCCTGAGGACTGCCTGTTATAAAGAGTTGTTTGGCATCGGGTGAATAAATCGCATCGTTTATAAATCCGTCGTTGTGTATTATAGTGTCGGTCTTGAGGGTGTTGAGATCCATCTCGATAAGATCCCTGAAATATAATGGATATTCCGCAGGACGCATTGTGGTGGCAATATAAAGCATCTTGGACCCATCTCGCGTAAAATCACAGATATAGGTGGTTGCTCCGCCATAGGTGAGTGTGGTTGTCACATGGGAATCAAGGTCGTAACGCATCACGT
>CAMYSW010000244.1:0-4393 GCA_947297425.1 uncultured Porphyromonadaceae bacterium | reverse complement strand
GAAGAAAACCTTATCACGGCTCTGCAGGTTGCCGCCGCCAAGGATGCTGACGGCAGCCCGATGGTTCAGGAGGTGGCTATATTGTTTGAAAATTACTTATGGCGCGGAAACCGCTCCACCAAGCACAGCTCGGATAATTTCAATGCATTCAAGAGTTCTAATTATCCACGTCTGGCGAAGATCGGTCTCGGCATAAGCTACCGTAAGGAGGTTTTATGGCGGACCCAAGGTGACGCACCGCTTAACATCCGGTATGGACTTGACAGGAATGTGATGTATATGGACCTTTTCCCCGGAATTACGGAGGCTGTGGTTCGTCATCAGCTTTCCACTCCCGGTTTGAAGGGTGTTGTCATGAAAACTTTCGGAGCCGGTAACGGTCCGACGGCAAGTTGGTTTCTGAAAGCTATAAGGGATGCGGTAGATAAAGGGGTGGTTATTGTCAATGTGTCTCAATGTGATAATGGCATGGTAAACCCGACGCGTTATCAGACAGGCACGGCACTGAATCGTGCCGGGGTGATACCCGGACACGATCTGACATCGGAGGCTGCAATCACCAAGCTAATGTTCCTTTTCGGTCAGGGATTGACTTCGGAAGAGGTGAAAACAGAAATGGAACGTCCGATAGCAGGGGAAATGGATTGAGGATATGTTTGATCAGTAAGTAAATATGGATTGAGGAATTTGGGTCAGTGAGTTTATGGAAGAGAATATAACGACGTATAGGGGGGTGAGGATAGATGACACGGCGGAATGGCGTCTTGCCATCTATATCTCCGAGACCGGTATGTCAGCTTATCTTAAAAATATTGAGAATCCATTGGAACCGGTCGCTATCCTTTTCGAAGAACAGTGGAAAAGGGATGAAACCACGCTTTTGAGGAATATAGAGACCGCTGTATATGATCATCCGCAATTGCTTGATGATTTTTCAACAGAGATTGTTGTGTGTTCGCCGCGTGCCATGTGGATTCCTGAAGATATGGCTGCTGACTATGAAGAACAGTCTGACCTTTACAACAAGGTTTATAAATCGGAGGAAGCTGACATAATGTGCGATTCGCTGAATGGCATGTGTTGTCTCTATACGTTAGCACCCGGATTGCCGGCATTTTTACGCCGCACTCTTTCCGGGGCAAGGGTGTCTTGCCACCAGTCGATGCTTGTAAACCGGTTTATGGGTAGAAGCTGTGATATGCCCCGTATATATGCGGACATACGTAACGGAGAGGTGGATTTTGTTGTTCTTGATGACAGGAGGATGCTTCTGTCGTCAACGCAGCGTTGGCATGATAAAATGGATATTGCATACCATATTTTCAATCTGATGGATGTTTATGGACTTGATCCTAAGAATACCCAGATTTCATTGTCAGGTATCAGGGAAATCAAGCAGGAGCTTGTGAAAACATTGCGTGAGCATGTTTCATACGTAATGATGACCATGATGCCATCGGCGGTGTCTAAGATAGAGATGCCGATTTCAGCTGCGATTGCAATGAGTGGCAGGCATTAGTAAAAGGCATAAAGATTGAACGGGGAATTTTATGAGAATAATAAGAGGAAAATATGGAAGACGCAGGTTTGATGTGCCTAAAAATATAACGGCGCGTCCGACCACAGATTTTGCACGTGAGAACCTTTTCAATGTGTTGGAAAATCTGGTTGATTTCGACGGGAAGACAGTTTTAGATCTTTTTGCCGGCACAGGGGCTATCAGTTGGGAATTTGTGTCGCGTGGCTGTTCGCGGGTAACGGCAGTTGAACAAGCTCCCACTCAGGCAGGTTTCATCAGGTCTGTCAAGGAGAAACTCGGAGATACGGTGCTTAAATTGATCAAGGGTGACGTTTTCCGTTTTATTGAGCGTCCCAAGGAAAAATATGATATTATTTTTGCTGATCCGCCTTATGATCATCCCCGGTTTTCAGAGATTCCGGAGTTGATTATCAATTCTGGAATGCTGAATGACGGGGCGATCGTAATAGTGGAGCATAACAAGAATCATGACTTTACGGGAGTTGAAGGATTTAGCCGCCATCTTGTGTATGGCAGTGTGAATTTTTCAATTTTTGAGTTTTAAATAAGTTCAAAGAAACGTCACTTCAACGAGGCAGGCGTTAGTGTGAAATAGATTAACATATGGAAGATATAAAGTTAGATAGGATAGAGGATGCGCTTGAGGATTTCAAGCAAGGAAAGTTCGTTGTGGTAGTTGATGATGAAGACCGCGAGAATGAGGGGGATCTTATAATTGCGGCAGAGAAGATCACTCCGGAGGATGTGAATTTTATGCTCAAGAATGCCAGGGGTGTCCTTTGCGTGCCTATGACTATGGCGAGATGCAAAGAGCTGAATCTCGAGCCTCAGGTTCAAGACAACACATCTGTGCTTGGCACTCCTTTTACCATAACCGTGGATAAGCTTGACGGCTGCAGCACCGGAGTTTCCATCGAGGACCGTTGTGCCACTATCCGCGCACTCGCTGATCCTGCTTCGACTCCGGAAACTTTCGGGCGCCCCGGACATATCAATCCCCTGTATGCCCAGGATCGCGGAGTGTTGCAACGCACCGGACACACCGAGGCAGGTGTGGATCTTGCCCGCCTTGCCGGTTTCCAGCCGGTTTCGGCATTGATGGAAATAATGAGTGACGACGGTTCCATGGCGCGTTTGCCGGAACTCCGCAAGCGTGCCGACGAATGGGGCATGAAACTTATAAGCATTCGTGACCTTGTGGCTTACCGGCTGAAAAACGATTCGCTGGTGGAACAGGGCGAAGAGGTTAAGATGCCTACTGCTTATGGCGACTTCCGATTGATACCATTCCGTCAGAAAGATAACGGGCTTGAACATGTAGCCTTGATAAAAGGGGATGTAAGCGATGGTGAGCCGGTATTGGTGCGTGTTCATTCCTCTTGTATGACGGGTGACATATTTGCGTCCAAGCGTTGCGAATGTGGCGAACAGCTTCACTTGGCAATGCAGATGATAGAGAAGGAAGGACGCGGGGCTGTGATATACCTGAATCAGGAGGGGCGAGGTATCGGGTTGATGGACAAGATCCGCGCGTATAAGCTGCAGGAGAATGGTCTGGATACGGTTGATGCCAACCTTCATCTCGGTCACAAGGCTGATGAGCGCGATTATGGAGTAGGTGCAAACATACTGCACGCTCTCGGCATCAAGAAGATGCGCCTGATGACTAACAATCCAATGAAACGTATTGGTCTCGAAGGGTATGGACTTGAAATTACGGATAATGTATCTCTGGAGGTAGTACCCAATGAGTATAATTCAAAATATATGCACACCAAGAAGGAGAGGATGGGGCATGTATTGAGCAAACTATAAGAAACTGGTTACATTCAAACAGTTTCTAAGCGTTATAACTATTTATGAAAAAAAGATATATCGTCTTGGCGGTTGCCGGGATTATTGCGGCAGGAGCCGCGACAGGCGCGAAGAAGATGCTTGACCATACTTCTTTCGACGCATGGAAAGGTGTATGGAACACCGGTATAAGCAACAATGGAGAGTGGGCTGCATATGCTGTCGATCCGCAGGCAGGTGACGGCGTTATGTATTTCTATAATACCCGCACCGGCAAGAAGCTGGAGATTGCAAGAGGCTATAAAGCGTCTTTCACGGCTGACGGTAAATGGGGACTTGCGCTTATCAAGCCGGAGTATTCTAAAACGCGCAAAGCTAAGATCGACAAGAAAAAGGATCTTGATCTTCCGCAGGATTCACTTGCAATAGTGAACCTAAGCAACATGACCGTGGAGAAAATCCCGTATGTATTGTCATATAAAATAGGGCAGAAAGGTGGAGACTGGGTAGCATATTCCACTTGTGACACCACATATCTGCCTCCAAAACTTATGAAGGAGAAGGATGCGGCAAAGCCCTTGGTTGTGCGTCATCTTCCCACGGGTGTCCAGAAAGTTACTAAATGGGTAGACAAATATGTTTTCGACCGTAATGGTAGCAAACTTGCAGTAAATATCAAACAGAATAAAAAGGACTCTCTTTCAGCCAATGGTATAGGAGTCATTATGCTTCCCGATACCTCCTATGTCATTATTGACCGGGAGAAAAAGTTTTACGGGACGCCCGTCTTTGACTTTACCGGAAGTCAGTTGGCATATACAGCAACTAACGATAGCAATAAGAGCGGCACCAAACATACTTCCGTATTCTGGTCTCGTCTGAAAGATCCGATGAAAACGCCCGTAGAGATTAAAAGTGTTTTCTTGGACGCCAAGGGGGATACATTGCTTCCCAATCAATATACGAAACCTGTTTTTTCACATAACGGCAGTCGGTTGATTTCCGGTGTTGCCCCTGTCATAGCACCTGATGACACAACCATTGTAGACTTCGAGAATC
>CAMYSW010000243.1:0-4453 GCA_947297425.1 uncultured Porphyromonadaceae bacterium | reverse complement strand
CGTTGGTGGTCATCACCCCTTCGTGGAAGCCGATCTGGGCTGAACGCAGATTCTCTTCGGCACTGCTCATGTTAGCTTTGGTCATCTCATAAGTCTTGAATGCCTCCTGAAAACTGAATTTTGCCTGTTTCACCTGAAGCTCTACCTTTTCCTCAAGGTCTTCAAGCATAAGGCGCTGAGCGTTGGTTGCCGATTTTGTGGCGCGATAGTGGTTATAGTTGCCACCCCAGTGCCATATGGGGATGGCTACAGTGGCTCCTACGCTGAATCCCCCGCCGAAGCTTTTGCTGAAACCGTTGTTGAGGTTGGGATTGGAAAATTCGTATGCCCCCACGATAGCTATCTTGGGAAGCATCTGACCCATGGCTATCTTTTCGCGCTGAGAGAGCACCGATATGCCCTGGCGGATCACCTCAAGGTCTTGGCGGCGAGAATACACATCCTGCATATTATATACCGGATCCGGCATGGCTGTCAATCCGCTCTTGAAATCTTCATCGGCAAGGATCATTTCTGATTGCACCGGCAAGCCGCACACCTGTGCCAATGCCATGCGTGCCAATGTGAGACCGTTATTTAGTTTGGTGCGCATTATTTTTGCCTCGTTGAGTTTAACCTCTACCATAAGCAGGTCCGAACGTGTGGCAACACCCTCTTCAAGCATGGCATTCACGCTATAGCACAGGGTGTCAACAAGCGTGACGAAGCTGTCAGCGAGTTTCTGTTTTGATTTTAGCGAAACCACCGTCCAATATGCCTGGTCAACAGCAAAAACAACATCTTGCACAACACTGTTGCGCGCAGCTGTGGCGAGTTTTTCCGCATATTTGGTAATTTCATTCAGAGCCTTGATCTGACCGCCCATAAAGACAGGCTGGGTGAGTGTGAACGCACCGGCGAACACGTTATGGGTGTCAAAACTCATCGCCTCTTTGGGTATTACCGCCACCTCGGTCGGTATGTATCCACCCGTTGCGGGATCCTTGATAGGCGTGCCGTCGGGAGTGGTGAGTATATTATATTTGAAACTTTGAGTGGAAGGGTCAAAGCTCATTGTTGGAAGTTTTGCGTCTTCACTCAATAGGTTTATGCTCCGCTGGTTATAAATATATGTTCCCGCGAAATCAATACCGGGCAGATAAAGTGCCTTTGCCGCCTTCCTGTCATAGCCGGCACCTCGGATGCCTTCTTCAGCCATGCGTATGGTCTTATTGTTGCGCACTGCCATGTTGCGACAAGAGTCGAGACTGTATGTCTCGGCATTTGCCGAAAGTGTCCCTATGGCAATACATAAGGCAGATCCATAAAGCGTTATTTTATTAATTGGCTTCATATTTATTGTAAGTGAGATCAAAATAAGATATGAATATTATAAAAACATATCTATTTAAACTACAAATTTAACATCATTTTGTTTAATTTAGTATTTTTGCAGTCTTAAAAAATATTAAGTATATATTTAGGAATAGTGCTTGTGCATTTTTCTTTACATATTCTAAAAATCATGACAAATATATGGAAGTTATACCGGGAGGAGTATAAAAGTCTTTTCCGGTTAGGTATCCCTGTACTTGTGACCCAAGTCGGGATTATTGTTGTAAGTTTCGCCGACACTATGATGGTAGGGGCATATGGAGTTGACGAATTGGCGGCAGCGGCTTTTGTAAACTCCCTTTTCATAATACCGATAGTGATGCAGATGGGCTTTGCCCAGGGGCTTACGCCTCTCGTCGGTGCGCTTTTCGGTAAAGGGGAGAAGGAAGAGGCGGGTCATACGCTTCATGCAGGTTTGCAGATAAATATTGCCGTTTCGTGCGCATTGACAGCGATAATGGCAACGCTTTATTTCTTTCTGGATTGTTTCGGGCAGCCCGAGGAGCTGTTGCCGCTCATACGGCGGTATTATCTTATAATACTTGTCACATTGTTGCCTATGTCCGTGTTCAACTCATTTCAGCAGACATGCAACGGTTTTAATGACACGGCGATGCCAATGTGGATGATACTTGGGTCCAACGTGTTGAATATTTTAGGCAACTGGCTCTTGATATTCGGAAACATAGGTTGCCCGGAGATGGGACTTGTAGGTGCGGGACTCAGCACCATGTTTGCCCGCTATGCAGCGGCAATAGCAATTGTGCTTGTATTCTTCCACGGGCGCAGGTATCAGCCTTATGCTTCGGGATTCCGGATCAAGGTTGGACTTGCCGAAGTACGCCGCCTCGTATGGGTCACTTCTTATCCGGTTATGATCCAGAGTGGCATAGAATGCTCCCTCTGGAGTTTTGGCGCGGTGGTCAGCGGATGGTTCGGAAAAATTCAACTGGCGGCATATCAGGTGGTAAACACTATGGCGCAACTCGGTTTCATGACATTCATAAGTTTTGGCACGGCAACTTCCATCCGTGTTGCCAACTATGTCGGCATGCGTGATCTCAGAGGCGTGCGGCGTATAACATCCGCAGGATTGCATCTCAACCTTGTTCTTGCCACAATGGCTTCTCTCATATTCATTTTGGGAGGGAAATGGTTGATATATTGCTTCACGCCCGATGCCTCCGTAATAGCTTCTGCAATGACGCTACTGTTGCCTCTTGTGATATATCAATATATGGATGCTGTCCAGTTGACATACGTTAACGCTATCCGTGGCACTTCCTATGTCAAGCCGTTGCTGTGGATTTCAATATGCTCTTACATATTGGTTGGAATCCCGGTGCTTCTGCTTTTTGCCAAAGGTTTGCAATGGGGTAACATCGGCGTATATTATAGTTTTGACGTAGCGCTTGCAGTGGCTTCTATAATGGCGACGGTTATTTTTTATCAAGTCCTGCGGAAAAGTCAAATGAATTTATAATTTGATTCAAAAAATATACACTCTTTATCCATTTATGCATAAATATGTAAAAAGTATAGGAAAATATATTTGCAATCTCCAATGTTTTTCATATCTTTGGCGATTGTAATCAGGCATTTTGCACAATACAATTGATGACATATTCTTTTAGTGTAAAAGTAAATTTCTGAAAAATAACAACTTAATATTAATAAAAGACTTATGGCGAAATTCTTTACTTATCCATTATTGGCGGCTGCCTTAAGTTTTGCGACACCATCCTTTGCACAGGATACGCAAAATGTGAAGTTATTCTCCTTCACGGTAGACCGTTCGGCTGTGGAGAGCAAACTTGTGTTCTCGATTTCTGCCACCGACGGGCAGTCGGTGCAGGTGGACTGGGGAAACGGCACCCTGTCCAATCCGGTAACTCTGGCTAACTATGATGATGACGGATGGGTTTTCACGAGTGTTGAAGGCGAGATAGCCGGAACTATTGTAACGGTATATGGCTCAGATCCGAAATCAATCAATTATCTTTCAATTAACTGGGATACCTCAGACGATCCCGATGCAAAGCTAAAGTCTATAGATGTTTCCCTCCTGTCGGGGGTTAAGGATCTTGATGTCTCCAAGAATGTTATCGGTAGCCTTGACCTGTCTGCTTGCACGGCTCTTACAAGTTTGACGGCAAATGACAACCAGTTGAAAACCCTTACTTTGCCGGAAAGCGATGTGCTGAAAACGGTTAACGTTTCAAATAGCATAAATATAACTACGGGAGAGCCTAATGCGGGCGCCGGCAACAATCAGGTTTTGGGAAGTAAATGGGGTAATGCACCCAAATTGTCTTCTCTTAACCTTGCCGGAAATCTTGAGTCTGAGATGGGGTTTCTTAAAAGTTTCGATATTTCAAAAAATGTAGAGCTTGCCACACTTAATATCAACTTCTGTGGCATTTCCAAGATTGACTTGTCTCCATTCACCAAGCTCAAGACATTTAACGCGGCATTCAACAACCTCCATGATGTGGACCTTTCCAAAATGGTTGTAAAGGATGGCACCGTATTCCTTCAGAATAATGTTCTGCAGACAATAACGATGCCGGACCTGTCAGGCGCGGACAAGATGAACCGTCTGAATGTTGCCAACAATTACCTGACTTTTGCGACTCTTCCTGTTCCCGGTTCTACTTCTAATGCCAATAACTACATATTTGCCCCTCAAGGTGATGTGAAGACTCCTATGGCTTTCAACAATACAGTCGATTTCACATCTTTGGCAAAAGTTGGCGACACAGCTTCGGTTTTTGTATGGAAGAAAGGCGATGCCGAACTCCCTCAAACGGCTTATACGGCTGCCGATGGCGTATTCACTTTCAAAGAGAACGTGGAGGATGTATATTGTGTGATAACCAACGACGCTTTCAATGGTCTTACACTTACAACCACTCCCGCTTCTTCTCCGGCACTCCTGCCGAAAATGCTTTCCATGGAACTGATTGCAGAACCCGGTGCTCTTGAAGCTGTGGCTCCTATTTCCTTGTCATTCGGTTCAACTGCCGAGGATGTTCAGGATGTTTATATTGACTGGGGTAATGGAACTCCTGTGCTTACC
>CAMYSW010000242.1:0-4484 GCA_947297425.1 uncultured Porphyromonadaceae bacterium | reverse complement strand
CTCTTGGTATAGACCATTGCCAGATAGATAATCAAAGCGAGGATAATCATCGCAGCCATCTGAATATATGGATATATGCTCAGGCTACGCAACAGGCGGGAATCCTCATAATATATATATTGATTTTCCCCTCCGAAAAGCTCTACCTCAATGAAATGATGGTTTTTCTCTACAATTTCGCTCAAGGATACATTGCCACCGGCTTTATGCAACCTTTTCTGAAGATATTCCTTATTTTTTTCAGACAATTCGCTAAAAAGGGATTTATCCTTGTCACCCTTGTCCGGCAATGAAAAATTCCGGAACTCGGATATGTTTAAATCCTTGTCGCAGATCAAAACCGGGATAGAATTGTTCTGTGAAATTATACCCAAGAGGAACTCAAAATCAGAGTCTACATTAGCTTTCGCCAATCGCTCGGTTGCCTGCGCCCATATGCTCATGCGATCCCTCTCCTGGCTCTCAAGTTCCTTTATCAGGTTATTGCTCACCAAAAGAAAAATAATGACCGCGATTGCCGAGACAGCAATCATCAGCATCTTTCCGGTTCTTTTATCGAGTGGCTTCAATTCAGTTTTAGGTAATTGGGATGTAACCGATCAGATGATTACTAAAAACCTGTGTCGTTTGCTATGAACTTTGCCACGGAGTCTTCCGTGTTTGGACCGATGACTATATCAGCAATCTCCTTGACCTCCGGCAACGCATTGCCAACGGCAACTGCAACATCCGCTGCCTTCAGCATGGGTATGTCATTAAGGTTGTCGCCAAAAGCAACCACCCTGTCAGCCCCCGTATCCTCTTTCATTTGCAAAACGGCATTTGCTTTAGTCGCCTGCGGAGAGAACGCATCTATCAAAGCAATCTCAGGACCATAAAGGTCATGATAACACTGATGCCTGCACACCCCCAACCGGGAAACACATGAATGTGCCGATTCTGCCAACGGAGTAGGCTGCATGCCATAAAATATTATTGTTTTTGACAGATCCGGAGGCAATATGTCTCCCCCATCTTCCGCAATATGGAATCGTTTGTAGGGAGAAGCAAGCCTTTCCTCCATAAATTGCTGTTCAAGTTCATTCAGCTTCCCTCCGATATGATAAATATTTATAATATCGTTTTCAAGTGTAAAATGGAATATAGGAAAATGCATTTCCCTATATGTCTCTGCAAGTATTGATGCGGCTTTCTCTTCAATATAATGCACATTGGAATAATGACCTGACTCCGCATCCCATATTGCCGCTCCGGTAAACACAATTGCAGGCAATTTCATGTTGACATCCTTAATTATTCCTGCAACAGTGGCGGGAGTGCGTGCTGTAGCGATTGTAAACAACTTGCCTCCCGCTATACTCTCGTTCAGAAGATTGATTGTTGTCGGAGACAAATAGGCACCCGGTTGCATGAGGGTGCCGTCAAGATCGCTGACATATAAAGTCTTACCCATTTCAATTCTTTATTTCAGTATATTCTGCGTCAGAAACTTGATTCTCACGATAAATTCGGGAATCCCCGTTTCCATCATTTTCCAGGATGTCGGTATCAGAATACTCCTTCGTTTCAGTAAATTCTACATCTTCAGCATATTCCTGCATGCTTTTCAATGTATCTTCAGGATTGCCGGAAGATGAATAACCGCGACTCCTGCTGCCGTTTGCATTATTTTGACGCTGCTGTTTTTCCTGCTGTTTTCTGCGGCGCTGCTCCTCTTTGCGAGATGGCATACCCGCCATGCGGCGAACCATATCTTCGGCACGCCTTGCCATGAATCTTCTCAGCCATCTGGTAATTTGCGGCCAAAAAAGAACAATAGCGATTAATATAATTAGAAAAATTACCAATTAATTCTTATTTAAATTTTACAATTCGATCCTAAAACACTCTGACAACCGTCATCACTTACTTATTCCCTATTAACCATGCCATATAATACATACGCAATAATCAGCCACATAAAACCCGGAAGGCCTAAGCAAACGGGCAAGACAATCGCGGTGGCAATAAGAAGCCAACGAAACCGGTTTCCTTTCCATCCCCATGTCTTGAACTTCAAAGAGAATAATTTAAGGGGCGAAACCATCAGCCAACATTCTAAAAAAAGAACAGGGAGAACAACCCACCATTCACAAAGATACTCCGGACACTCGGCACAAAGCGCAGTATATCCTATCCAGAAGATTGCGTTTGCCGGTATCGGCAAACCTATAAAACTCGTTGACTGGCGCGTATCTATATTAAATTTGGCAAGACGTAGAACTCCGAAAACAGGTATCAGCAATGCCGCCCAACATAACCATTCTGGATGTCCGTATTTTTCCAACGTGGAATAAAGGATCATTGCCGGAGCCACCCCGAAACTCACCGCATCGCATAAAGAGTCAAGTTCTTTGCCCAGACTTGAATAGGCATGCAGAAGACGCGCTGCAAAACCGTCAAGAAAATCCATCACGGCAGCAATCCCTATAAATATGCAAGCCCAATTATAGGCTTCCATTCCCCATATCACGCTGTCAGAGCGCAAAGCGAAAACGATAGCCATGCATCCTGCCGTAATATTAAGGCAAGTAATGCCGTTGGGTATATTCTTTACAATCGTATTCATTTAAGCATTTAAGAAGCTTTTAAACTCTAAATTTTGCAACCGGAGTCACACCTCCCCTGGTAATATCCCCTATTTTAACGAGAATCTCGCAATCCAACGGAAGGTATATGTCCACCCGGGAACCGAATTTTATGAATCCGAGATGCTCATCAATCGATGCCTTCTCCCCTTTTCTCGCATATGTCACGATCCTGCGAGCCATGGCACCGGCAATCTGCCTCACGGTTATTTTCGCCCCGCAATCAGCCTTCAACCCGATGGTGCTACGTTCATTGTCCGTGCTTGCTTTAGGGAGGTATGCCGACAAGAATCTGCCGCTATGGTGCTTTGCATATTCCACCACCCCGTCAACCGGAAACCAGTTGGCATGGACGTTAAGGGGAGACATGAAGACAGACAGCATTATAGCTTCACTTTTCAGATATTCATCTTCGTATGTACGCTCCACAGCAACGACACGCCCGTCTACCGAACTGACAACCATTCCGCTGCGCTCGCCACGGTAATGACGTTGCGGACAACGGAAAAAGTTAAACACAAAACTATAGACAACTAACGACAAGGCAGAGAAACACGCCGGAATCAACACAGGAGGCATGAAAAGCCATATCGGCACATTCAACGCTGCCAATACTATAAACAATAGAATCAATATGTTGGTTCCTTCCCGGTGTATCTTCATTTTTAAGCGAAGTAAAATAAACGTTAATTTGAGATGCAGTTTCGAGATAGATTCATTCCCGCATATTCAGGAGCATATCACCTGAAACACAACACCTAAAAATACATTTGCAAATTTACACCTTTTTAATTAATTTTGCAATCGAACAACAAAGAAAGTGGCTCACCACTTTCCAGAATTACATCTATCTTCCTTTGCGCCTTCCCTAAAAGGAGCCCCTAATTAAAAAATTGTGACTGCTTTTCAAATTTTAATCAAGGCAGCCGGGTTACAGACCCTGTGGCTCGGAATTGCTTCAGTATTTGCCGGCACGGCAGCTGCCGCCGCACATGGCAACTTTGAGCCTTTCCCGGCATTGGCATGCATGCTCTTTGCTATCTTTGCACAATGCACAAGCAACGTGATTCACCGCTATTACGATGACAAGCACGGATATGGCGAAAACGAAGAAGACGACATCCGCTATGCCGAAGACATAAACCTGCCTGTCAGATATATCTTAAAGGAGGGAATACAAGTATTCTCCATACTTACAGCTACGGCAGGATTGGCAGTCATGTCAATGGCAGGCTGGTGGACATTGGCTATTGCAGCATTAATAGCCGCCGTGGCAATAATCAACAATATCGGTCCTCACCCATTATACAGGACGGTTTTATATCCATTAGCCACATTCTTCATATTCGGTCCAATCGCAGTCATAGGCACGGAGCTGGTGCAATCGCTACATGGAGGAATCCCGGAGATCAGACTTTGGAATATGATTCCTTCATTGATAATGAGTATAATAACAGGACTAATGGCAGTCAATTGCCATATTGTTTTCGGAATATATCATCGCAGAAAAAATGCAGTAAACCTCCGAACATCATTCTTCGGACGTTACGGATGGAAAGCTACTACAACGTTGTTAGTCGTCAACACTATAACATACGGAATCGTTGGAGTTATTGCACCCTGGTGCATGAATATTGACAACGGTCATATTTATATATTTGTCCCTGTTATTTCGATGGCACTCAGCTTTGTTACAATACACTTTGCCCGCAAACCTAAATATTGTCATATAGCCTGGAAACTATCACTGATAAATATCGTTACATTCGCAATCCTTTCTCTTATAATATTCTACATTACAGAATATCCTTCCGGATAAGTTGGGGAGTAGGTGTTAGGCATGTCTCTAATACACAT
>CAMYSW010000241.1:0-4494 GCA_947297425.1 uncultured Porphyromonadaceae bacterium | reverse complement strand
ACATCTACCGCACCCCTCTGAACGGACGCAACTTCGAATACATGGGTGAGGATCCATATCTCGCGGGAGAAATGGTGGTGCCCTACATACAGGAACTGCAGAAGAACGGGGTCGCGGCATGCGTGAAGCACTTCGCTCTGAACAACCAGGAGAAGTGGCGCGGCAACATCAACGTAAAGGTATCCGACCGCGCCCTTTACGAGATCTATCTTCCAGCGTTCAAGCGCGCTGTGCAGGATGGGAAGGCATGGAGCATCATGGGGGCATACAATAAAATATGGGATGAGCATTGCTGCCACAATTCCCGTCTGCTCAACGACATCCTTCGCGGCGAATGGGGATTTGATGGCGTTGTGGTCACCGATTGGGGCGGTGCGCACGACACGAAGCAGGCAGCCCTCAACGGACTTGACATAGAGATGGGGTCGTTCACGAACGGATTGACATCGGAATCCGATTTCGGCTATAATGACTACTATCTCGCAGACCCTTATCTGAATATGATAAAAAGCGGGGAAGTCCCGGAATATACCGTAAACGACAAGGCACGTAATATTCTGCGCCTTATTTTTCGCACCTCGATGAATACCGACAAGCCGTTTGGTTCAGTCGCCACTTCGGAGCATTACGATGCTGCAAAACGGATCGGAGACGAGTCTATTATACTCCTTAAGAATAACGGCATTCTTCCGCTTTCTACTGCTAAATATAAGAATATTCTTGTGGTAGGAGAGAATGCGGTGCGTAAACTTACCCAAGGTGGAGGTTCGTCTGAGCTTAAAGTAAAGGACTTGTTCACTCCGCTTGATGCATTACGCCATGTTTACGGAGATGGAGTGAAATTTGCTGAAGGTTACCGTACGGGTCGCGCTATGTTTGAAGCAGAAGATATATTACCGGATACCATACTTGATTCACTGCGCAACGAAGCGGTTGCAATGGCGAAGGATGCCGATGTTGTCATCTATATTGGAGGATTGAACAAAAATGCCTTTCAGGATTGTGAGTCGACCGACCGCCGCGAATATAATCTCCCCTGGAATCAGGACAAGCTTATAGAGGAACTCGTTGCAGTGAATCCCAATCTTATTGTAGCCAATATATCCGGTAATGCCTATGCTATGCCGTGGATTGATAAGGTGCCGGCTGCACTGCAGAGCTGGTATCTTGGCACGATGATTGGTCCATCGATGGCAGATGTGATCTCCGGCAAGGTCAATCCCAGCGGCAAGCTGCCGTTCTCGTTCCCGAAAAGACTTGAAGACAACGGAGCGCATCATTTCGGAGAGATTTCCTATCCCGAGGTGGAGGAGAAAAATCCACAGGAGGAATATCTTGAAGATATTTTTGTAGGCTACCGCTGGCATGACGCCAAAAAGATTCCGGCGTTGTTCCCCTTCGGGTATGGATTGAGCTATACGACATTCAAGTATGGGAAGGCATCTCTATCCTCGAAAGAGATCTCAGCCGATGGTTTCATCACAGTGACGATACCAGTGACAAATACCGGCAGTGAAGAGGGGAAGGAGACTGTGCAGCTCTACATCCAGGATGAGAAATCTTCGCTTCCCCGTCCTGTCAAGGAACTGAAAGGGTTCAGGAAAATAAATCTCGCACCGGGTGAAATAAAAGACGTGACTTTCACGATAACTCTGGAAGATCTCAAGTTTTTCGATGATTCTCGACATGAATGGGTTGCCGAACCCGGTAAGTTCAAGGTACTGATCGGTTCCTCATCAACCGATATCCGCTCAACCACTCAATTCTCATACAAATAAGACGGGATCTTGACATAGTGCTGTAGGAACCGGCAAAAGCCAACGTATAAAACGCTAAGCGAGAGAGGATGGAATGAACCATCCTCTCTCGCTTAGCGTTTTATACGTTGATGAAAAAGTTATCGATATTAATGATGTTGGCGATTGTCGGCATGACATTGTGCGGTATATTTACTCCACCACGCGTTGTCGAAGAGATAGCAATGATGGCAAAAGCATCGTCAACAGCTCCTGAGCCTGAGGTCTCTCCCTTTGAGCAGGCTGTGGAGATCATTAAGAAGTATGAAGGCTTGCATAGTCCTAAGCATTGGCCGTTGGTAGGCTATGGACATAAGGTGCTCCCGGGAGAGAAATTTAACCGCAACCGTGCACTTTCGCAAACAGAGGCTGAGGCGATTTTAAGAAAAGATTTGTTGAAGAATTGTGCCGTATTCCGTGAATTTGGTGCTGATTCATTGTTGCTCGGAGTCTTGGCGTATAATATAGGTTCCGGGGCTACATTGCGTTCTTCCGTTGTTAAGAAGCTGCGTGCGGGGAACCGTGACATTGAGGCAAATTATTTGGCACATTGCAGATATCGTGGCAAGGTTCATAGCCAGATAAAACGACGCAGGGCGGAAGAGTTTGCATCGCTATATGTGACTGACACCGTTCAGAAAATTCCGGATCCCGGACTTTCGCTTTCTGTGCCTCAACTGACACTTGATCAGCGATAAGTCTCATGCAATAATTAGCATTAGTTTTTGTTACTTTCTTAAAAAGAAATAAATGACATAAATGGTTAACTCATTTTTATATATAATTGCCCTTTTGCCGCTTTTGTTACCTCTGTCGGCATGTAGTGGGGCTGAATCCTCAAAAAAGGATATCAGCAGGATAGAGGATTGTGACTCAATTCCGGATGGAATAAAACGTCTTGTCAAGGCTGTGGCGGAGGATGATAGCACCGGGTTTTCGGCACTTGTGAGTTATCCGTTGTCAAGACCTTATCCGTTGCGGGATATAGAGACCGCAGAGCAGATGATGGCTTATTATCCCGTTCTTGTTGATGATTCATTGAAGAAAGTGATAACGGAGTCTTGTCCTGCTGATTGGGAAGAATACGGATGGAGGGGTTGGAGTTTGAAAGGTGGTGATTATGTATGGGTTGATAGCGAGCTGTTTGATGTCAGTTACCTTGCTGCCCGGGAGCGTGAAATGCTCGACAGCTTGACGGAAAAAGATATGGGCAGTGTAGATTCGGGATTCAGGCAAGGATGGGCACCGGCAATGTGTCTTCAAGGTATTGAGAATGGTGAAGTATATAGGGTTGATTCAAGTCGTGACGAAAATGGTATGCCACATTACCGGATGCTTGTGTATCATAGCGGGGCAGACCTGCATGGCAAGCCTTCGTTGATAATGACCGGGCATAAGGAGACTGAGGGAACTGCACGCACGGCGGTATATTTTTTTACATCCGATACCGGCGTTCATGCCATATATATCGCCGACATACCGGATGGTTCTGTTCCTGAAATTGAGTTTACAGATGCAGACCATGCTACGGATTCCGTTGTGCCCGTGGCGCGGGCTTACTGGCTTGATCTTGTCCGATAGCGGTTAATAAAGTTGTGCATCTGTTATCTTGATTGATGGATCCAATGTTTGGGACATTGTTTTGACATATGTCCAAGGGTCTCCGTTCTTGTCCGTAAATTCATAATGGAATATTCGTGATATGATCTTGCCGTTGCCGGGTGTATAGATCCGTGCCATCATGTTTATGTCCGGTTTATTACCTTTGAGTATCAATATGTTTTTATAGATGTATAGCGAATCGTCATGTTTGCATTTAATCATGTCCGGGCTTGTGGGATCGAAATTTTCGAGTGCCTTAGGTATGATTTTAACCTCGCTCAATCCATGTTCCAGACCGTACGGAGTGTTCAATACTTTGTATGAAGGCTTGAAAAAATCTATTCCTAATTTTCTTGGTGTCTGATCATAATACACTACTCCTCCATTGATGCCTTTATATCTGTCGTATAGTGACTTGACATCGTCAAACTCCTTGGTCAATCTTTTCTGCATGACTATGGATGCCGACATGTTTATAAAAGAAATCACCAACGCGGCTGATACTGTAATTGTCCGCAATAAATCCTTGTCAAGTTTTCTGGGGATCTTGAACAGTCGGCATATGTCCATTATTCCGAGTGCGGATATGATCTGGACAAAACAGCCTACCCGCGGACCCGTATAATACTTGATATATATGACGGAACTGACAGCACCATATATCAGTATGGATATATAGACGGCAAGTTTTCGGTTTTTATCTGTTTTCAATCTTCTCCTTAACCTTGAGTTCGAGATAATGATCACGAACATCAGCAGGTAAACGTAGAATAGGCACATGAAAGCGAATCCGAGTATTGTTTCCCATAAAACCGGTTTGAATATCACCGAGTGCCTTGACTCTGTAGAGTTCCAGAATGCCGGCATAACCAATATCATTGAAATACCGCATATCATGCCTGCGATCATTAAAAGCCTGGTCTTATTGGGTTTTATACGGCGTATTATGAAATATGCCGATAATGATATGATAAGCGGTACGGAGAAACCTTCATGCCACCATCCGAGCATAAACGACAGGATAAATAACGAAATTCCGGTCGACACATGATATTGTCTTATATGTAAATACTCACTGAAAAGTGGGCCGTTCGCT
>CAMYSW010000240.1:0-4502 GCA_947297425.1 uncultured Porphyromonadaceae bacterium | reverse complement strand
GTGGTAACACTTAAAACTTACATTCTCGCCAAATAATCTTGCAGAATGGGGATGTGTGTTTCTACAATTTTAATATTTTTTAATTCTGTTTGTGAAAAGAAACAAAGTTCTCTTGACTCTTCACTAACAACTAAATTTGGTTGTTCTAATAATTTCATATGATAAACAACCATAATCGACCTATATGCATTCCCATCCGGATAACTTATTATAATTGATGGATCATCATATATTTTAATTAAATCCAATATATCTTTATCAAGATTTATAGAAGTTTCTTCTCTCACCTCTCGTATAGCACAATCTACTAAACTTTCGTTCGCCTCAAGACTTCCGCCAATAATAGCCCATCTCTCACTATCAGCTCTATGTTCAAGGAGCAATTTCTTATTGTATTCTATGAGCACAGTTGATCCTATTAGATTAGGTTTGTTAGGCTTTGGAGCAGTTGGATCATTATAATAAAAGATTGACTTTTTCATATACATACCTCCGCAAATTCCTAATTTATTAAGTCAATTATAACTTACTTCTATATATAAATCAATAATTTGGGTGATGTGTCCATTTTACGCAACTTTTCAGATGTGCAATTTCGATACTGATATAGGCACAGAAGAGCTGGCCCATCTGGAAATGGTATCCACTATCGTTCACCAGCTCACCAAGAATCTTTCCATGGAAGAAATCGAAGAATCCGGTTTTGCCAATTACTACGTGGATCACACCGTCGCAATCTGGCCCATGGCGGCAGGCGGCATCCCGTTTAACAGTTGCGAATTCCAGTCCAAGGGAGACGCCATCACGGATTTGTTTGAGGATATGGCAGCAGATGGGGCGATTTTGTAAGAACAACATAAAAAAATATGACAAAACAGGTCTGCTTCATTTTTTATAACCCATCAACGAATAACTCCTTAAGTCTCAAGTCAGTCTCAAAATTATATGAAAAAATGAGACTGATTTGAGACTTGAAATGAGACTTGCTATAACTCATTCCTGTAAACCCTTGAAAAACCGCACTTTTTCAGTCTCAAAGCAGTTCCAGACTGTTTGAGACTGTTTGAGACTACATGAGACTGAAATGAGACTGAGATTTTATAGAGTCCATGTTGAGGTGTTTTTATCATATGCTGCACCTGTAACTCTTTTAATTTTTGCGTAATCTCTAAATACGGTTGCTCTTGAAATATCCAATTCTGCCATGACCTGTTCCACTGACAGATGAATATTTTCACAAATCATATCATAAATTTTCTGTTCTCTTTTAGATAATGTCTTACTTTCCTTTGCTGACTCTGCCGCTATTTTATTCAGAGGAATAGAAATTTTAAAAACATCATCTTCAAACAGTTCCGGCTTTCCGCCTTCAGAATAGATTGGCGTATATTTATAAAGATTTCTGACACCGGAGCCAATTGTGTCAGTTCGTCCAATGTTTGCAAAAAATTGCTGTATCAATGGATTTTTAGGATATGGCGTAAATTCATCGCTCATGATATTTCCATGCCGCCTGGGCACACACCAGTTCTCCGTTTTTAACCAGTCTTTTTCAATAATCACCTTTGCCGGATAAGCACTGGAAAAGTCTCTATGGACTAATATATTTCCAATAACCTCTCTTGCTATCAAGTCTCTTATACTTGTATTTACATTATCTACAAGAAAAAATTTATCAGAAGTATGCTTGGCAACAAATTCCATAAGAAGCTCGTATGATTCAATCAAATTGGTTGCAACCTGCAATCTGTCATCATAGCGGTCTAAATTTTCAACCCGATAAATTGCATCTGTTACATAACCCGGACAACAGGAACGTATCACTTCATCTTTACCGAACAACAGAACTCCTGCAAGATTGTATCCCTGCACTCCCGACGAAAAATCCTTTTCCCACAATCCGGCACTTTTCAAAATATCCTGATCAGACATTTGCAGCCAGTCATGATCCGGTTTTCGGCTCTTGACAAGATTCCGTACCTTATTCATCAAATCCAGACGTAAATCATCCAGTGAAACATAGGGGAAAATTTTATGTTCCACATAAGTATTGCTTTTTCTATTGTACATATTTTGAAGCTGAATTGGTGAATCTGTGATATCCATATCGCCATCTTCATTTCGGTCATATATCCTGTTAGCACATTTTTCAACAGTAGATGTGGGCGGTACGTATACCCATAGCAACATCATTCCATCAAATTCAAACTCTTCTATCGACAAGTATAAAGTAGGCGACATCTTATCCGGATTGTTTAACTGATTCACAAAATTTTTCTTCATGTCTTTGATCATGTTCCGGTTAAGACCTATTGGGATTCCGCTATCTTTTACCCCTATAATGATGTAGCCGCCATAGCGATTGGAAAAGGAGCACACTGTCTCATACACATCATCATAAATTCCATTCTGACATTCTTTATATTCTATTGTTATCTTTTCATCTTTCGAAAGCAATTGACGCATTAATTCCGTTGTCATTTTCGTTGCCTCCCATAAAAACTATTTGCTTGCAATTTCTCTGTCCCATTCACTTAAAATATTCATCATAATTCATAACGCACAGAACATATAAAGCGGATGGAGAAATACCTTCTGACAATGCAATATTGCTTATACTCGCAGTCTGTAAAAGAAACCCTCTTTCATCAGTAGGTATATTTCCCGGATTCCTCTCCTGCATATCATCCTTTGCCAGTTTACACAAGCGTCCTCTTTCAAATTGCGGGTATTTACTTATTTCTTCAACAACTTCATCTGCAGTAACACTATCCTCATATTTTCCACTCATTAGGCTGTTGGTCTCTGTTACAAATTTCTCTACAATAGCAACAATTTCCTGACCACTTATCGTTTTCTCAAAAAGTGAGTCATATACCCTCATTTGTGCTCTATACTTTATTCACTGAATAATAAATTGACTGGTAAATGCGCGTCCGCCAAATTGTATGTCAAAACCGTTTCCTATCAGTAAATGCTTCTTCATATTTCTACCATATCCTTATAATATTTCCCAGCTTTCTATTTATTCAACTATAATAATATCAATTACAATATTAATCCGCAATACATTGTTTTTCAAAGCTATCCTGAAAAGCAGCCTGTCCTGAATTCAGGATAATTAAAGCAAGTTTCGCCAGAGCAACTCAAAACCCATTTCATGAGATTTGAGCCGCTCCGGCTACTTAATGGGGATTCTGCTCCCCATACCCTCATCTGGCAGATTATACTTCTTTATCGTCTCTTCATTTACATTACCGACTGTGTGCTAAACTATTATCGTCCATATGAATATGCCTCCGTTGTCTTTAGAGTGGTTTGCCAGACCTACTTCTATTTTACAACGGGGGTAGTTTTTTTGTACTCCGTTCACCGCCACTAATGATATACTGCAACTCATCACCAAAGACATGATGAATGGATGCGAAACATTTCTTCCGTATGTCAATTCTAAATTTCAGCAGAAAGTCGCTTATTTTCATCATCTTTTCTAATACTTTATCCCTTCCTTTTTTTCTGGCATTCTCCCAAATAAACTGTTTATTTTTTACCTTCTCCAATCTGTTATTAGTGGAAGAGCTTTTTCAGGATATGCTTTTCAAATTCGCAAAAAGTTTCCGCAATCTCCTGTTTTGCTAAGACCAGCATAACGTACAAGTAACTCCACATACGTTATCATATAACTGAAAAAGGAAGGTAATATCATGACAGAGACAAAATCTGAAATTCTTTGTAAAAACATTTTCAAAGACAACAAAGACACAACTTCCAAAGATAAATTTACAAGAGCCTGGATTGACCTCATTAACCAGATCGAGCAAAACAAAAAATCAGTAATATCAAAACGATAATTTACAAGTTTTTTGTTGCCATGTACAATCGATACATGGAGCAGGCTTGTTTTTATCTCTTAAGGAGGGATAAAAGCAAATGAGTATGAAAGCAGCTATTTACTGTCGTTTATCCGAGGAAGACAAAAACAAGCTGTCTGAAACCGATGACTCCGGCAGCATCCAAAACCAGAAATCAATGTTACTGCAATATGCTATGGAACAGGGGTGGGAGCTCTACAATATTTACAGCGATGACGACTACGCCGGGGCTGACCGACGACGCCCGGAATTTAACCGTCTGCTAAAGGACGCGGAGCAACGCAAATTTGATATTATCCTCTGCAAAACACAGTCACGTTTTACCCGTGAGCTGGAACTTGTAGAAAAGTACATACACGGACTTTTCCCTGTTTGGGGCATTCGCTTTATCAGTATTGTTGACAATGCAGATACCGCAAACAAGGGAAATAAAAAATCCCGGCAAATCAACGGGCTTGTCAATGAATGGTACTTAGAGGATATGTCCGAAAATATCCGCAGCGTTTTGACTAACAGACGGGTAAACGGCTTTCACATTGGGGCATTTGCTCTTTACGGTTACAAGAAAGACCCTAATCAAAAGGGACACTTGATAATCGACGAAGAAGCTGCAGCCGTTGTCCGTGATGT
>CAMYSW010000239.1:0-4505 GCA_947297425.1 uncultured Porphyromonadaceae bacterium | reverse complement strand
GGCCCATTTTTTAATGAGCGAACGGCCCACTTTTCAGTGAGTATTTACAGCGTATGGACATCGCCGCGCTCTGGCTCCTTTGCAACAGCTACGACAACATGAAAGTCAAATTCCCCAAGAAGACCCGCTACAGTGTCGGTATCTCCGGCAAGTTGGATGGAAAGGATGCGCAGTTAGCTCCCACGGAAATCTGGGTCAAGGAATCGGACGCGCAGAGAGTTTATGAGAAATTCATGAAAATGAACGGCAAGACCGTAACGGCTGAGGTTGTGGAGGTCAATCCGAAAGTGGAGTGGCGCCACGAGTTGCTCAACATGGCGACCCTTCAGGAGTTTGCCATCGAGGAACTGGGATTCCTGCCCGCCCGTACAATGGCGGCCGCAGACCTCCTGTTTGAGAAAGGGCTTATATCGTCGCCCCGCACCTCGGTGTCCTCTTTGCCTCATCATCTGAAGCGTCACATCGAGCGTCGCTTCCCTGAGGCAAAGGCGTTCCCGTTCCGTCCGGAAGAGCAGATACCTTACTGCCACGGAATCATCACTACCGAGCGCACACCTCTCTTTCTCAGCGACGACGAGCAGCGGGTGTATGAACTCATCAGCACACATACCGAAATGGCATTTGACTCTGCCAGATGTATCGAGGTCGGCATCGCGGCAAACATCGATGGCATCGATATCTTCGGCACCGCCGAACTGCCCGACAACGCGGAATGTGTTCCGGGTAGCGTCGAGTTTACAGTATCGGGAGTGAGCATATTCTCGTTCTCGGATCACTCGCCCGAAACCCTGACAGCCGCAGCCTTCCTGCACGACCTCAATGAACTGGTCAACACGGGATGTGATACACCCTCGCTTCTACCAATGGGCAGTTACCGCGACTGCGGAGCCTGCCTCCAGCGTCTAATCGACAACGGATTCGTGAAATATCTGCTTGGCGACATCGAGCCGACGGAGAAGGCGCGTGTGCTTCTTTCACACGCCGGCCACCTCGAACTTGCCGACATCGGCAAGTTCATCAGCCAGATTGACGAGGTTGACGCACTCGCGGAGAACCGCAAGCCCACCAAGCCGGTAATGCGGGAGTATGAAAACTGGATTCATCCCCTTATTCTCTCGCTCATCACCGACAAGAAATCCTTTGCCAGCAAGGTTTCGGGCTACACCTGCCCGAAATGCGGCAACCACGGGCTGACCGTGTTCCCGGCTACAATAGCCTGTGAATGTTGCGGATTCTCAATCCCGCGCCACTTCCACGGCTACGACCTGACCGACAAGGACATCGAGCAGCTTGTACGATACAAATACACATCGCCCATCTACGGCTTCATCGACCGCAAAGGCCGCAAGTTCTGCGAATCGTTGGTAATCGACAACCGTTTCGGCGTGACATTCTCCGCCAAAGCCGCCAAGATATACGGATGAGAACAGTAGAGATTGATGAGGATATTCTGGAATCAATGTTCGAGCAGGTGGAATATCTTCATTCTTTAGTCAGGACAATTTCAAGACTCCTCGTCTCAAAGAAACCGGATGACCTCATTACAACCAATGAAGCCGCTGCAATATTACGAATGAGCACACGTCATCTAAATAATCTCAAGGCGGCTGGAAAGATTCCTTTCATACAGATCGATGGCAGGGTGATGTATCTCGCAAACGATATTGCGAAATATATAATCATGCAGAAGGCTAAATTATGATTGATATTGTATTTACCAAACGTAATGAAAGGGTGAGAATGTTTTTCAGCCGTTGCAAGGAACTTAAAGACGCTCTGAATCATATCTGCGAGAACTGTCGTCCGATTCTTAATAACGATGCTTTTCTCACGGACGCGGAGCTGGCGCAACGGCTCAGAGTAAGCAGACGCACTCTTCACGATTACCGGAATAGTGGTATATTGCCTTACTATGAAATAGGCGGCAAGTACCTCTATTCTGAAAAAGATGTAGATAATCTCTTGATGAGCAATTATCGTAATGTAATTTACAATCCTTGAATATGACAGAGGCAAGAATCCTTAACCGGACTCTTGCCTCTGTTGTCGTTTGGTGGTTACTGTTTTATCTTCCGTTCCCGTTTCTTTTTGGAGAAGAGGTCTCCGGCCATAACCTCACGGATATTCTGCATATCCTCCATGATTGAGGAATCGAGTACCCGGGCGTAGTGCTGGGTCATCTTGATGCTTGTGTGTCCGAGCATCTTCGAGACATTCTCGATACGTACTCCCTGTGACAGGCATACTGTCGCATAGGTGTGGCGGGCAACGTGAGTGGTCAGCACCTTGTCTATCTCGCAGATGTTTCCTATCTCTTTCAGGTAGCGGTTCATTACCTGATTGCAGGGTACTGGCAGAAGTGTTCCTTTTTCAGCCGCCTTCTGGTTGTCCTCATATTTTTTGAGTATTGCTTTGGGGATGTCAAGCAACGGTATGTTCTGGACAATATCCGTTTTCTGACGTGGCTTGCGAATCCACATGTTGCCGTCGTTGTCCTCGACAACGTGTTCTCTTTTCAGATTGGAGATGTCGATAAACGCCAGCCCGGTGAAAGCGGCCATTACAAACATATCTCTGACCACATCAAGTACACCGTCAAAGTGTCTCCTATATATTATATGGAGTTCATCGAGGGTGAGGAATGTGGGATTTGTCTGTACTGTTCTGACCTTTATTCCGGCAAACGGATCTTTGGTAATCCAATCGTTTGCAAGAGCCCGGTTAGTGATTTTCTTCAGACCTTTCATATATCTGGCCACTGTGTTCTGCTGCTGGTTGCGGTCTATTTTGAGATACATCTCAAACCCATGTACGAAATCGCGGTCAAGACTTGTCAGGGGCAGGTCATCGACTTCATATTTCTTCTTGATGTAACGCTGTAGCAGTCGGGTAATGGTCTCGTATTTCTTGATGGTGCCAAGCTCGAAATCGCGCCCCATCAACGCACGACATTCCTGATTATGTTCCTGAAATGTCGTTATTATCATACGTTCCACAACCTTATGGACACCGATATTGAAAAATCGGTTGTGAAGTTCCTGAGCGGTTGCGACAACTCCTTCCGACTGCATTTCCTGAAACAGCTTGAACAGCTTGATGTTTGTCTCGTCAATATAGTCGTTCACATCTATTGCATTCTTGGACGTGCCTTTGGCGCGTTCCTTTGACTGATTCCAGAGAGCAGGGTCGATATACTTCCCAGTATTGGAATCAATTCTTGTGCCGTTCACAGAAATTCTCATGCGAATCGCACATTCTCCTGTTTTTGTCACGGTGCTTCTTCGATAGAACAGCACCGTCAATCGGTCTTTCTTCATTTCTTCTATGAGTAAAGAGGGGTTAAATCGTCAAGAAATGAAGCCTTTTCGGAGGTGATTTTTTGTCGCTGCAACAACTGATATATCAGTGTGTTATATGCGTTTTAGTGCCACGGTTTTTAGAGGAATTGGTGCCAAAAATTTCTGGCACTGTTTTTGGCACCGATTTGGCACCAAAATGATTTTTGCTGAAATTCCGCCAAAGACATTTTTTTCCTCCGCAAGGCCTCATATTTCTTTCAGACCATACTGAAATTTCTACGCGAAGATAATAAAGACGCTTCCGACTCTTGCTATGCAAATCGTTGAAGAATAATGAAATGAGTATAAAGTTCAGCCATGCACCCCCATCCGGCAGGCTCTCACAAGCCTTTGGCTCCAACGGGGAACCTTCATTCCTCATCGTTCTTCATCGGCGGGCATAGGGCATATAAAAAGCAAAACGCCGATTATGTTGATAATCAGCGTTTTGCCTTAATTTAACATTAAAATAAGTGGTCCCACTCGGGCTTGAACCAAGGACTCCCTGATTATGAGTCAGGTGCTCTAACCAACTGAGCTATGGGACCGGACCGCTTCTGCGATGAGTGTGCCGGATGGCGTTCTTATCGCTTTGCGGTTGCAAAATTAATCTCTTTATCTCAATTTTCCAAATTTTTTTGGAATTTTAATATTACATTTTTAATTTTGTTGTCTGAAAATCGCTTAATTATTGGCGAAAACAGGATTTACCATGAAAGATTTAAAAGAAAAAAACTATGTGATAGGGATTGATTTAGGTGGAACAAACACGGAGTTTGCCGTGGTTAACGCCAGGGGTGAGATCGTGGATCGCGATTCAATTCCTACGGTCGGTCATAGTGATATATACGAATATATTTCGCGTCTGAAGATCGGTGTCGATGCCCTCGTCAAGCGTACTGGTACGAGGGGATGCCTGCGTGCTATCGGTGTGGGGGCACCGTGCGCAAACCGTTATACGGGATGTATCGAGGCGGCAACAGACCTTCCTTGGCCTTCTCCAATCCCTCTCGCCTCTCTGCTCGAACAGGCTTTCAGTTTACCGGCTTCAATCACCAATGATGCAAATGCTGCGGCTGCCGGCGAAATGGCTTACGGTCGTGCCCGCGGTCTGAAGAATTTTATAATGATCACCTTGGGTACGGGTGTGGGTAGCGGTATCGTGTG
>CAMYSW010000238.1:0-4507 GCA_947297425.1 uncultured Porphyromonadaceae bacterium | reverse complement strand
TTTTGTTTGTTCAATTTTAATTTTTTTCACCGTTTCCTTTTTTTTTGCTGATTTGTCTTATAATGGTGTGGCTGCTGTTAAAGCCGGGTGGTAGTGTATGGGAATATATGAAAAAGCGACTGCTGCAACCCTGCTCCATAGGGAAGGATACGGCATGGAAGCTCGCACCATACTTGAGTCATTAAGACAATATGCTTCTGTTTCGAAAGAAAAAGGGATGTGGTTTGATAACCAGTCTTCTTCTTTCGGAGGATGGAACAAGTTGATCACTACTGCCCAGGTGCTTGAGGCTTATTCGGAGATACAGCCTGACAGTGAGAATGTAGACAAGCTCCGCCAATGGCTTCTGATAACGAAACAGGCTGAAGACTGGGGTGACGACCGGGAGACGGCAGAGGTGATATATGCTATACTTGCTTCAGGAACAAAGTGGACCGTTCCATCTTCGCCTGCGCAGATATTCATCGGTGGAAGAAAGGTGACTGTAGACAGGATTGCTGCATTGACAGGAAATGTAACAGTGTCACTTGACATGGATGGCAAAGGAGACCTTCGCATTGACCGCAACGGTGCAGGTCCGGCATGGGGCGGTTTGATCTCGCAATATGTTGCGCCTATAAAGGATGTCAAGAGAGTAGGAATCCCCGAGCTATCAGTGGAAAAGAATGTATATGTGATCACGGATGATGCTGATGGCACTTCTGCGTCAGCAGGAGATTTGAAGGTGGGGGATAAAGTGAGGGTAACTTTGACTCTTACATGCGATCGGGATTTGGAATATGTTTCTGTAATGGATTCCCGTTCGGCTTGCCTTGAACCGGCTGATCAGATTTCAGGATATACAAGGAGCGATGGAGCGTGGATGTATCGTGAAGTGCGTGATGACTCTACAAATCTTTTTATACCGTTCTTGAGTAAAGGGACACATGTGATAAGCTATGAATGCTACGTAGACCGTGAGGGCGTTTATTCACTCGGCATAGCATCGGCTCAGTCGCAATATTCGCCGGCAATCTCCGCGCATTCGGCAGGAAAACTAATCAAGGCGGGTAACTAATCCTTCCCGGTTAAGGATTACGTTGGGAAAAATGTCGAGGGCTTCTTTGCGGAAGTCCTCGTCGTTTTTATATCGTGAGGAATAATGACCTGTAAGCAAGGTCTTGGCTCCGGCATCTCTTGCCACAGTTGCAGCCTGTCGGGCTGTGGAGTGACCTCTCTGTCTCGCTTCCGCTATATGACAGTCAAGATATGTGGTTTCATGAAAAAGCAGATCCACAGCTCCTATTTTTTGTGCCAAGTCGGGAATATATGCCGTGTCGCTCATGTGGGCATATGAGAGGGGAGGTGTGGGATCCGAGGTAAGCATGATGTTAGGGATCAAGGTGCCGTCCGGTTTTATGAAGTCTTCACCTGCCTTTATCCTGTTTATTGAAGAGAAAGGCACGTTATGGAAGTCAATCATCTCGCGGCGGATATGCCTCGGTTTCGTTTTTTCCTCAAATATATAGCCAACTGTGGGAACGCGGTGGTCAAGAGGTATGGTCCGCACTGAAATTGAGTCTGTTTCAAAGATTATCGCCTCTTCCGGCTTTATAACATTGAACTGCACTTCAAACGGAAGTTCCCTTGCAAAAAAATCTAATATTTTTGTAATGATCTTTTTACCGTCAGCAAATGTATGGATCGTGATTTCGCCTCCGGCACCTCCTAATCCGAGTGAAGAGATCAATCCCGGAAGTCCCAGCACATGATCTCCATGAAGGTGAGTCAGGAAGATGTGTCTTAGCCGTGAAAATTTTAAACGATGGCGTTGGAATGCCAGTTGTGCCCCCTCTCCGCAATCGATCATAAAAAGGTTTCCACGGAAATCTATCACCGTGGAGGATGGCTGATGGCGTAGTGTCGGCTTCGCCGAGCCGCATCCGAGAGTATGTATTGTGAATGTGGACATGCGAGGGATGGTGTGTTATGTAAATGACCTTTAAACAGTTTCTAAATACAAAATTACAAAAATTTGGGGAATTGACTAAATGTTCCTATATTTGTTAAGAACTTTGTATCACGAGTTCATCATAAATAGTAAGTATTGACTTAATGATTCAAGTATGAAATATGAATGATGTTTCGGATAATGAACTGATAGGACGTATGAGGGAGGGAGATACCGGTGCTTTAGGCATTTTGTATATGCGTTATGCACCGTCGGTTAGCAACTTCGCATACCGTTTCATAAATATAAAGGAGGACGTTGACGACATCACTCACAATATATTCTGCTCCCTGTGGGATAATAGGGAGACGCTGAAAGATATAGAATCTCTTAAGGCATATCTATTTATAATGACGCGCAATGCTATTTTCAAGATTTTCAGGCATCGTCAGGTCATCGCGGAATATGAAACGGATATAAAAGGAGATGATGACGAGCAATTTTGTGATGGCGAGAGGATAGTGACAACGGCAGACTTGCTCGAAATGATTGACCTGATGGTGTCAAGGATGCCCGAGGCACAGCGCGAGGCATTCCGTATGAGCAGGTATGAGCACTTGACTTATGCCGAGATTGCAGAGAAGCTTGGAGTCAGCCAGAAGACCGTGCAGTATTACATCAGTCAGGCTCTTTCGGACTTGCGAAAACTTACCGAGGCAATGCTTATTTTCACATCTCTTGATTCTTTAAATATCATATAAATTCTTTAAATGTTATGTAAGTGGTAAGTGCTCTCATTAAAAGGTAGTGTTTCACTGCGTGTGTCTGAGGTAAGCTCACTCAAACTTGTAGATTCCAGGTGATGAAGCACATGATTATCTCTCATATATCTCAAAAATGCGGGGCTTAATCGAGTTTCTTGCCGATCTGAAAATCGAAGATTTCTTTTTGGCGCTCTATCTCAGCTGACAGCTGTTCTTTCGTCGGTAAGTATGTGAAATATTTGGCAGCATAGATTTGTTTACTGTCTTTGAGGATAGAATATCTTGCCAAATCTTTACTTGTTTCGGAGCATAGTAGTAAACCGATTGTGGGATTATCTTCTCTCGAACATTTCAACTCATCGTACATACGGATATACATATCCATCTGCCCCACGTCTTCGTAGGATATTTGAGAACTTTTTAAATCGATGAGTAGAAAGCATTTAAGGATGTAGTTGTAAAAAACGAGGTCAATGTAATACTCGCCCATATCGGTCTTGATTCTCTGTTGACGGGCGACAAATGCAAACCCTTTGCCGAGTTCAAGTATAAACTTCTGCAAATGGTTAATGATTGCAGACTCCAGATTAGTCTCTGAATATGCAGTATCTTGAGAGAATCCAAGAAATTCGGCAGCCTCCTTTATATACCAATCACGCTCATTTTCGTCTTTAACTCGTAGCAATCTTTCGTAGTGTGACCACGATAAATTGGGGAGATTATATCTGATTTCGAATTGGTCAGATGGTGTCTGACTTTTTGAAGAAGTCAATGCTGAAGATTGGTCAGACGCTGTCTGACTAATTTGCGCAGATTCAACAAGTGGTGATTGTTGAATATCCAAACCTCTGAACATCAGATAGAATTTTTTGAAGTTCTTTATCTGTGTAAGACTGTAACCTTTTCCATATTCTGCAGTCAACGCTTCTGATGCGAGTTCGATGATTCGCTTGCCGTATTCAGCTCGTTCGCTGCCATGTTGCTCTTGTTCGACAATCTTCCTGCCTACAAGCCAGTTCGCGGCGACCTGAAAAAGATCAGCGGCTTGATATGCCTTTTGTTTGGCAGTATAGACTATTGCCTTTATATCGCTGATAAATTGAGCATCCTCAGCGTTGATGTTGCAGTATTTTTTGGGGTTGGGTTTCATGTCACAAAGTTAACACAAAATACTGACAACCACAAACTTTAATATTATCTGCAATGTTCCCGAACTCGCATTAATAAATACATGATCAGCCCCTGAGAATCAGATTTAAGGTTCTCAGGGGCTGATCGTGTAAATTAATACAGTAAGTAAGGAATTGGGAACTTAACTGTAGGCTTGCGTGAATTATTTCTTAGATGCAGGGCATTTGCCGGGTGATTTGCAGCAGTCTTTTGCTTTTGCAGCATCGATTATTTTCTTCAGGGCTGGGGTTGCGTTGATTTTTTCAGCAATGTTTATTGCGGCACGCTGGTAACCCATGTCGCCCGGATGAGTGCCGTCGACGCTTGTTTCATGATCCGTGCCTGTATATAGTCCGGGTTCAAAAAAGTAGATATTAGGGTCATTGGCAATGACTTTGGCGATCTCTTCGCGAGCTGCCTGCTCTTTGTCATTCTCAAACTTACGTTTCTTCAGGTCAAAATTTTTCCATTCACGATCTACGGTCTCAAGAAAAACGAGAGGAGTGGTAGGGTGTTTGGAGCGTATTTTTTTCACAAAAGGTGCGAAACGTTCGTGAATCTCCTTAGGTGACGGATTGGAGAAGCAGTCGAATATGAACATGTCGGCATCTGTGTCACAAATAATGTCAGCAAAAAACTGTTC
>CAMYSW010000237.1:0-4521 GCA_947297425.1 uncultured Porphyromonadaceae bacterium | reverse complement strand
AGGCAATGACACCAAACACCACCTCGGAATAACCAATGGTGTGAAAGTGGCAGGCGTTAAGAATGGTTGCGTAAGGGATGCCGGAATCAAAGACGGTTTTATAATCACCGACATCAACGGCAATGCCGTCAATACATCAGACGATGTGGAACGCATATACAACCAGATCATGAAAGGTGACGACGAAGACAAGGTGATGTTCATAACCGGTATCTATCCGACAGGAAAGAAATATTACTATGCCGTAAACCTTGCCGGAGAATAAACAATCCGTTTAACAATAAATAAAGGAGCGAACTATCTAAGTTTCGCTCCTTTATTTATTGTTAAACCCACTTACTTATTGGCATTATATTTGTTATATCTATGCGCAATACAATTATGCATTGAAATATAAGTTATAATTTGCATAAATCATTGGAAAACTCGTTATTTTTTCGTAAATTTGCAACAATTTTTGGAAGTACATATGAGACAATTAAAGATAACAAAATCCATTACCAACCGCGAGAGTGCTTCTCTCGACAAGTATCTGCAGGAAATCGGACGCGAAGAGCTAATCTCCGTAAGCGAGGAGGTGGAACTCGCGCAGCGAATCAAGAAAGGCGATCATGCCGCACTCGAAAAGCTGACAAAAGCAAATCTCCGATTTGTTGTTTCTGTTGCCAAACAATACCAGAATCAAGGTCTTAGCCTTCCTGACCTTATAAACGAAGGTAACCTCGGACTTATTCGTGCCGCACAAAAATTCGATGAAACACGCGGTTTCAAATTCATTTCCTACGCTGTATGGTGGATTCGCCAATCTATCCTTCAGGCTCTTGCAGAACAAAGCCGCATAGTTCGTCTGCCCCTTAATCAGGTTGGTTCTTTAAATAAGATTACAAAAGAGCTTTCAAAATTCGAGCAGGAAAACGAACGCCGTCCATCTCCTGAGGAGTTGGCGGAGCGTCTTGACATGCCGGTAGACAAGATCTCAGACACCATGAAGGTATCGGGACGCCACATATCCGTTGATGCTCCTTTTGTTGAAGGAGAAGACAACTCACTTCTTGACGTGCTTCCCAACGATGACAGCCCGATGGCAGATGCCAGCCTCAATCAGGAATCCCTTTCAAAAGAGGTAGACCGTGCGCTCAAACAATTGTATGACCGTGAACGCGAAATCCTGAAGATGTTCTTCGGTATAAGCTGCCAAGAGATGACACTTGAAGAAATCGGTGCCAAATTCGACCTTACCCGCGAACGCGTGCGCCAGATCAAGGAGAAAGCCATCCGCAGACTCAAAGGTCAGAAAAGTAAACTTCTTAAAAGCTATCTTGGCGAATAAACGCCAATAGCGACCTTTACACATCACAGAAGGCACATATATAAATATGATGATTTCCTTCAAAAATAGTTTAATACCCGCAGTCAAAGCTATTGTTTTGACTGCGGGTATATTGCTTTCCAACGTAAGCATGAATGCCGAAAACACGAACTCAATCGACAGCATTCAGGCTGCAAACCGAGAAAGCCTTTTCCCTGAGAGTTCAAAAAGCTTGGCGAAATCTCATTTTACATGGGGAGCAGAAGCCGGAGCGTCACTCGATCTTTCCGGACACGATATGTCAACTTTCGATGTCGATGTTCTTTTCGGATATAAAAACTCATATATCCGCATGCTCGGAATCGGAGCCGGCATCCACAGAACCATTCAGGGCGGAAATAACTTTATCCCTATATACGCTACAATCCAGACATCTTTCCGAAAAAAGCCGTCATTGCTTTTTATGAGTGCGAGAATCGGATATTCATTCAATACGATCAACGACTCCCCCACTTTCGGAGACCTTGCCTCAACTCTTGGCATAGGCATAAACCTTTCAAGATCTCGTTTAGCCAGCAGCTATATCCTGCTTTCTGCGGGTTACAGATATTTCAACAAAAGGCATATAGACATGGTAGACAGGCTCAACCAACACTATGTGTACATTGCCCAACTCCGTTTCGGAGTAAGCTTCTAAGAGATGTTGTGTTATAAAAAAGTACAAGCGCGATTTTTTCAATCGCGCTTGTACTTTTTTATAACACAACTATATTATTTAAATAGATATTGTGATGATATTGACTGATTGTTATGTATCCTGCGTATAGTGTCGGCAAACAACCTCGCAACAGGAAGCACAGTGGCTTTCTTATTCTCTTTCACATAGGGTATGGAATCCGTGAATATGATTTCTGTAAGCCCACAATTCTTTACATTGTCTGTAGCAGGGTCGCTCATTACAGGATGACTGCAGAGTGCCCTCACAGATTTAGCTCCGTATGAAATAAGAAGGTCACTCGCCTTTGTGATAGTGCCTGCCGTGTCAACAATATCGTCAATGAGCACCACATTCTTTCCTTCAACATCTCCTATCACAGTCATTGACGCAACCACGTTTGCTTTGGCACGTTGCTTGTGACAAAGCACCAACGGAACATCAAAATACTTAGCATAGGAATTAGCCCTTTTCGCACCACCCACATCAGGCGAAGCAATAACCATATCTTCAAGATGCAAACTCTCTATATAGGGGATGAATATAGACGATGCATAAAGATGGTCAACAGGAACGTCAAAGAACCCTTGAATCTGATCTGCATGAAGATCCATAGTGATCAGACGATCGATACCGGCTACGCTGAGAAGATCCGCCACGAGCTTGGCTGCTATAGAAACGCGAGGTTTGTCCTTGCGATCCTGACGAGCCCACCCGAAATAAGGCACAACTGCCACAATCTGAGCCGCAGATGCCCTCTTGGCGGCGTCAATCATGAGCAGAAGCTCCATGAGATTATCACTGTTGGGGAAAGTGGACTGCACAAGATAAACCTGGCTGCCGCGTATCGATTCCTCAAAACCTACTTCAAACTCTCCATCGGCAAAACGCTCCTTGTTCATTTTGCCCAATTCGATGCCTAACTCTTTACATATAGACTCACCGAGATACCTTGATGATTCTCCTGCAAAAACCTTAATTGGCGGAAGGTTATTATTCATTATATCTGAATGGTTGTGATTTGGTTCGACAAAATTATAACTATTTTCCGTAATTTCTAAATGATTTAACGGAAATTTTTCTCCAAGGGTATAATTATAGCGTCATGACCACCTAAATGAAGCCTTGTCCGGACTTCTTGCCCTACCTCGAACGTGTGTTCCTTACCCCAAAGAAGATCTTTGGCTGTCTGCTTCCCGATTGAGAGACCCGCCATATCTATAGCAAGTTCAGGAATATTCAACTCCACTGTCACATCCGCTTCATCAAAATTGGCAATCACAAGCAATGCTTCTTTTTCGGTGTAACGCAAAAAGGCATATTGACGATGCGGATTAAAACCTGGATGACGCAGGTTTACATACATCAGGTCAAAAAAGTTGCCTTCTCTCAACACCCGTCTGGAATTACACATGTTAAGCACCGATTTATAAAGATTGCGCAGCCAGCGTTCATGGCGTGTAAGCTTAAGGGCGGAACATTTCCCTCCGTCATACCATCTCCGCAATGTATCATAACTCCAATAGTCGAAAATAGTAGACCGGTTGTTATCTCCGGCGAACCCTTCGTTGTCATGAGCCATCTCTCCAAGTTCCTGACCATAATAGATCATGAAGGGACCTTTGGACATCATCGCGCTCACCACAAGCGAAGGCACTACTTTCGTTGGGTCATCTGCATATTCGCGCGAAGCGAACCTAACCTCATCATGATTCTCCAAAAAGTTAAGCATCTTGTCTCCAATACCGTCAACACGTTGCCAACAGCTTGTCAACTGTGCTGCAGAAACATTATACTTCTCTATCCCGACAAGAGTGTCATATAAATTAACCTTGTCATATAGATAATCGAAATGACAATAATCCAAAAATGAACGATAAAGATTCACATCATATATCTCCCCGATAAAGACAACATCCGGATAATCCTCTTTAACTTGGGGGATTGCCCAATGCCAAAATTCTTGTGGAACCATGAAAACCATATCGCAACGGAAACCGTCAACACCTTTTGATGCCCAAAATCTCAGAATATGAAGCATTTTAAACCAAGTGTCAGGGACAGGGTCAAAATGGCATGTATGGTCTCCCGGATCGTATCCATAATTAAGTTTCACGGTCTCATACCAATCATTGCGATGACAGAATGCCGTGAAGCAATCATTTCCAGTAGCCTTAGCCGGAAATTCCACATATGGCTCCGTACCCTCCCTGTCAAGCGCAAAATTAGGTGAAAACTGTTGGTTAACAATATAATAATAATTGTTGGAAGGACTAAAGAATTTATTATAATCGTCGTCACTCCCAAAATCTTTGATTCCGCATTTAGCAACATCCGAATGATACGACCGAGCTGTGTGATTAGGGACAAAGTCAATTATCACCTTTAAACCCTGATGATGAATGCGATCCACTAAAGATTCAAACTCTTCCATCCTTTTACTGATGTCTACAGCAAGCGAAGGCGCAATATCATAGTAATCCTTAATGGCATACGG
>CAMYSW010000236.1:0-4543 GCA_947297425.1 uncultured Porphyromonadaceae bacterium | reverse complement strand
CCAATCATCAGCACCCAAGGGCCTGTACGGTCAAAACCACGGCAAGAAAACTCACCGGCTATAATTCCGCCTTTTCTTTCGATGATTTTCTTCAGGGGTTTATGATATGCCCCCAAGAATGGACGGCAGCGGGTGGAAAATATGAAAACATTTTTCCCATCAATATTCTGCTCTGAAACAAATCTTTGAAGCCGGATATCGTGGGCTGCAAAATTTATTGCAGAGCCAAAGCCAATTAAATCGTAGCCTGACAGGTCTATTGTCGGGGTGTTGTCCACTGATACCAGTTCGGCGGACAGTGCGTCAGCCATGCTTTGTGCGATCTTCAGCGTATTGCCTTTGTATGATGAGCGATATAATATTATTGTTCTCATCTTGAAATTGATATTTTTGTTTCGGGTGTTCCGGGGCCACCGTTCACACCTTTGTAGCCCACGAACATCAAGGTAGCCGTGTCAAAATAATAGTCACAACTCCAGAATGCCGACATAAAACCGGTCAGACTGACTTCTATTTTGACGGTGTGCCCACCGTCAAATCTTTCAATACCCTTCTTGACAGCCGACATGGTGTAGAGTTTGATATTGTCAGGGCGAAAACACTCGTATTCCAACGACTTGCCGTTTTTCAAGGTCAGCCCCGCATTGTAGGCAATATTCTGATACCACGGTTTGCCTTTGCTTTTAACTGTCTTCGAGATTGGTTTGCCGTTGAACTTGCCGGATATAGAATATTTGCCGTTTTTTAAGCTGACAGTCAAGCTGGTATTTGAAACAGGGTTGATTATTTTCCAACTTTCGGTCTTATACCCATTGTCCAAAATATACTCATGCCTTTCGTTGCCTTGAATTGTATTCAGATATATCTTCCCGTCTTTGTGTTCCTCCGACCACTTGACAGACGTTTTCGTCTTGCCGCAAGTGGAAATGTAATTCCTTTCCTGCGCCATAACAAAGACTGCAAGAAACAGCGTCAGTGCTATTACGATGATATGTTTCATAGTTTGCTGTCGTCAAAGATGAAATCAACATACTTGGAAATCATTGCTTCCATTCTGCTCCACGCTTCCGGCTTGCTGAAATCTATGCCGTTCAGTTTGGGGTACTGTCTTGTGAAAAGTACAATGTAATTGATTGCGGATATGATTATGGCAACGGACATATCGTTGTCGTTACCTATATCCAGACTTTTGTTTAATTCTTCCTGCAATTTGTAGCCTATGCGCTCCCTTTCTTCGAGGATTCCCTTGAACGATGAATGACCGGATAATTCCCATACCAGAAGTTGCTGCATGAGAACATTGTCCTTCAGATAATGAAGTTGCCGGAAAAGCACATCTTTGACAATCTGCCTTATATCCTTCTTCTCGGACTGTTTGATGGTATCTATAAACTCCGAATAGGCAAATGAATAATAGTCGTGCCGTTTTGCCCATTCGACGAGCAGACCATCCAAGCCGCCAAAATAGCGATAAATCAAAACTTTATCGCATCCGGCTTGACTGGCGATGCGGTTTACCCCAATTTTGGTAAATCCGTCATTCTCTATGATATGGCTCACTGCATCAAGCAGCCTTTTCTCTGTTTCTTTCAATTCCATTTTGGTTAATGTCACTAAGTGGTGACAAAATTATAAAAATAATCGGTGACAACCAAATCGAAATCTATATCAGCGTAATTTTCAGAACGTAAAATAGTCGGAAACAGGAGCGCAACGGGATATGTACTCTTTTGGGGTGTAACCGGTGAATAGCCGAAATTCCTTTATCATATGTGATTGGTCTGTATAACCACATTCATATGATAGTTGGGCAAAACCTATTTTCGGATTATGCTGTAATACGGATAAGGTGCGTTGCAATCTGATGATGCGCAGGAAATCCTTTGGGGTAGTTCCGATGTGTTCTGAAAAGACACGGCAAAACTGCTTTTCACTCAGGCACGCTATGTCGGCAAGCCCCTTTATGTTTGTATGGACAGAATTGCTAATGTGACGCACCACGGTGGAAAGCCTCGGTATATTGTAGTTATTCTCCAGTAGTACGCGGTTTAATAGGAAATTTTCAATTAAGATAACGGCTGTTTCAAGATTGTCGGCATCACCCATTTTCCCTGCCAAATCCTGCAACTCAATGTCCTCCATATCATATATGGAAATGTTCCTATTGCAAAACAGACTGACGGGGATATGAAAAAACATCTTTGCCGTGTGTGGTTGAAACACAGTCACTATCATTTCGATGTTTCCCGTGGAAATGACATCTGTAAAGCTGGTTTCTTGTCCGCTTATAAAACAGCGTGGCTGTAAGTCATTCTGACTTACAACTTTCAGTCTTTCACCACGATGAAACACAAGCGACATACACCCCGTCGGCAAAGTGCGTTGCGACACCATGCCGGGTGAGCTATCCTGCAATACCCAATAATACCGCACAAACGGTTTCAGCGCAGGAGAGGGATGTATGATCTTGAATGTTTGCATCCTGCAAAATTATAACAAGGCTATTTATTCCGATAGTAAAAAACGGACATTAAAGCATTCGGAGTATTTATATTTTTTCGTGCGCAAAATCGCCATCAATATATATGGTTGCGTCCTCGCCTACAAACCTGATTAGAGTATAGTTCGGATCGGTAGCACCTCCGGGGAAATGATTTATCAGCCACTCCTGCCACATCTCTTTTCGGATTTTATCATCGCTGACAATTTCCGCTATGCCACGCAGAGCGACACTATCACCATAAAAATAATAGCTTACTCCGGCTTTGGAATTTGTCTTGAGGTCATTTATTTTCACGGATGCGGCATCGGTTGCCATCCAAATCTCGTTGCATCCGTTGGTCTTAATTTTCTTGATGGGCACAGGGCGTGGGAATCCATCCGCATTTATCGTGGCAAGTGTGACCTCATTGCATTGCGCAAGCAAACTGACAGCTTTTTCTGTGAGGCTTCTTTTGTCTTTCTCTTTCCAGCGTTTGAGCGTTGGGAAAATCTTGCGCATTTGAGCCTTTGCCTGTTCCGGAGAGAGATTCCATCCTGTTTCCTTGTTTATCTGGTCGGTAAACTGCACACAAAACTCAATCATCTGACTCATATTGAAGTCTTGTAGGAATACTCCATCCTTGTAACAGTAACCGCAATAATCTTCACTTATACTGCCGTCGGCATTAGTTCCGGGATTTGCGGGATTAAGAGGCATCCCGCAACTCTGACAAAATTTTTGTTCCATATATTATTTATTAAATGATTTTTACTTCTTCATTATCAACCGGTACATCATGGAAATATCTTCAGAAGCCATTTCAAACTTAGATTTCTCTATGAGTATGTTTTGTCCCGTCATTATATAGGAGGGGAGGATGCGAACACCGTTATATGAAATCTCTGTATTTCGCAATTTGTATGTGGATACGCTTGGGATAACATTTTTCTTGATTGCCTTCTTGCCAATCATATTAAAGGCCTTCTTTGCCACATCACCCATAAGCATTATAACCTTGACGTTGGGAAACAATGCAAGCTCTCTTTCCAGATATGGCAGACTTTCCTCTATGCTTTCCTTTGAAACGACATATCCGTTTTTGGGTATTTTAACCGCATTGGTAATATAAATCCCCTTGTTGAGAATATCCTGCACAGAATCTACCTCTATCCCGGCTTTTTTGAACAACGGAATTGTCGTTGTCATATACGCCGCATCTGATTTTCCATAGAAGTCCTCTTCCGGATGTGACGGAACAATCTCATTTATCATGATTGCGTGTATTGTTTCCGGTGTAACCTCCACGTTATTAAACCGCAGATCGGTTGCACCTTCAACGAATTGTTGCAACACTTCTTTTACATTCATAATAATTTGAGTATTTCTTCGTGGACTTGCCCGTTTGTTCCTACGACGTGACTTCCTTTAGCCGGGTCAAGCGCATTCCCGTTCCAATCAGTCACTTTTCCTCCGGCTTCTTGTACCAGAAGCATCCCTGCCGCATAATCCCACGGATTCAAATATATCTCGAAATATCCGCCTTGTCTGCCGCAGGCTGTATATGCCAACTCCAAAGCGGCTGAGCCAAGTCTTCGGACATCTTGGGAATTTTCGTAAACTTTCAGAAATCGGGCAAAGTTTTCTTTCGCTAATTCTCTTTTTGCAGTGCCGATGCCTATGATGGTTTCCGATAGTTTTGTGGCAGATGAAACGTGTATGGGCTTGCCGTTCAAGAAACTTCCTTCTTCCTTGACAGCAGAAAAAAGTTCATCGTGAAACGGATCATAGACAATGCCCATTACTATCTCTTTCTGACTACAAAGAGCTAACGACACCACACTATGCTGATAGTCGTGCATGAGGTTGGTAGTGCCATCAACAGGGTCAAGAATCCAGTAGCTGTCTGTATCCATACGCTGTAAGCCGGTTTCCTCTCCGAGAAACTGTATGTCCGGCGCAAGTGTATGTAATGCCTTCTTCAAGAAATCCTGAACGGCGACATCCACTTGAGTAACGTAATCGGCTACTCCTTTTTCTTTCACAAGGGCTGCCATTTCCCTG
>CAMYSW010000235.1:0-4546 GCA_947297425.1 uncultured Porphyromonadaceae bacterium | reverse complement strand
CTCAGCTTTCTTTTCTGCCTGCTTGGCTTCAAATTCAGCTTTGCGTTTGTTCTTGAGGAATGTGTTGGCAACGGATGGTAGAAGTTCCATAAGAAGGAACTCTTCTTCGTTTTGAGCCAATTTCATGCCGCCGAACTCGGGAAGTTCGGGATTTGCAGGTTCGCGGAATGAGCCGGTGTCATAAGGACGTTCCTCTGCCGATCCGGTGATCTTCTCACGGAATGCAGGATCGATAGCTACCGGAGTCTTGCCGTATTCACCCTTGACAAGTGAAATGAACTGATTGTTCTTGTTTGAATAATCAGGTGCGCCTTTACGGCGGTCAAGGGCAAGTGCAACTGCCTGGGAGCCGACGATCTGGCTTGTGGGAGTCACGAGCGGCACAAGACCCGCATCACGGCGAACTTTCGGAATGAGAGCCATTGCCTCGTCAAGAACGTCTTCTGCCTTAAGGGCACGCAGGTTTGCAACCATGTTTGAATACATACCGCCTGGAACTTCCGCATTCTTAACAAGCTCATTTGGTTTGGGGAAGCCGAAATATGCCTCGATCTTATGGCATGCGTCAAGCAGTTCTTCTTCTCTGTTTTCGTTTGCTGCGGCTATTGCGCGATCAAACTCGGCATCGATCTCTTTCGGCATTTTTGCATAATACTCATCGAAATCGTTAGGCCATTTGTCTTTGTTGAGGTCGAAATCGGCGAGAGCCTTGCGGGCTTCTACAAGTTCTTTACGGATCTTTGCCACAGCGTCCATATTGACAGCCATTTCGATTCCGAGTTTCTGGCAGAAAATCCATACGAGCTCGATTGCAGGAGCTGCCGAACCACCACCGAACCACCATATATTGGTATCGACGATATCCACTCCCTTGATGATTGCTGTCAATACGGCAGCAAGACCATAACCGGGTGTGCAGTGGGTATGGAAGTCAACGGGCACTTTGAGTGCCTGTTTAAGTTTCGGCATCAATGTAAAGATGCGGGAAGGATTAACAAGTCCTGCCATATCTTTAAGAGTCACCATCTTGGCTCCAAGAGCCTCCATTTCTTTGGCTTTCTCTACGAAATATTCATCAGTGAATATTTTCTCAGGTGCTGCCGGAGCATCGTTGCCACCGAAAAGTTTTGCAAAGAAGCCTTTTTTCTTCGGAGCTTCGGCGGGCGTGTCTTTCGGGTCTACGGTATAGCAAACGGCGGTATCTGAAACACCTCCGAGCTGATTTATCATCTTCACCGATTCCTTGATATTGTTAATGTCGTTGAGCGCATCGAAAATACGCATCACGTTCAGACCGTTTTCAATAGCTTTTTTGTAGAAGCCTTCGAGAACATAATCAGGATAAGGAACATAACCGAAAAGGTTACGGCCACGCGAAAGTGCGGAGAGGAGGGATATTCCCTTCATCTCTTTTGAACATGCGCGAAGACGGTCCCATGGGGATTCGCCAAGATAACGCATCACGGAATCGGGAACGGCACCGCCCCAGACTTCCATAATGTAGAATTTAGCTTCACGATAAAGAGGAAGAAGTTTGTCAACATTCTCCTGCTTCATTCTGGTAGCGAACAGCGACTGCTGGCCGTCGCGCAGTGTAAGGTCTCGGATCTGTAATACCTTTGCCATTTGGTCTTAGTGTTAAGGTTTCGAAATGAAATTTCTAAAAATTAATTATGCGGTAAATATATATATAAATTTTATACCGAACAAAAAATTAATGAAAAATTTCAGTAATAAGTTTAATTCTTGTTAAATTTCAGAATTTAGCTTATGCCGGTATATTTAATTCAATTGCCTATTTATGAAATTAAGAAGCTGTTTAAACTAAACATACTCTAATGAAACCGTGGTTATTATGTGTTTTTACTCAAAAATTCCTTCAACAGCCTCCTCTTCAGCAGGCGCAGGTCCGTAATCGGTTATTATCTCTCCCTCGCAGGCATTGTAATTGTCAGGAAATTTGAATTTCGCATCTTGTCTGTAAGGGAGCTTGGAGTCTGCATATACCTTCTGCATATACAATCCGTATATAGGCAGGGCTGCTCTTGCTCCCTGTCCGAATGCCATGGTGTTAAAGTGGATATAACGTTCTTCACCGCCTACCCAGACTCCGGTGACAAGTTCCGGCGTGAATCCCATGAACCAGGTGTCTGAGTTGGAGTTTGTAGTACCGGTCTTTCCTCCCATCTGTGCAGTGATGTTATATCTTGAGCGAAGGCTGGCTCCGGTTCCGCTGTCAACGACATTCAAAAGGATTGACAATATCTTGTAATATGCATCTTCCGATGTAACTTCCGTGCGATGGGGCACTGCTGAATATATGAGGTTTCCCTGGTTATCTTCAATGCGGGTGACGAACACTGGATCCACCCTGATTCCTCGGTTGGCGAATGCCGTGTACGCTGCCACCATATGACCTACGGGCACGTCTACCGTGCCGAGACAAAGCGGAAGTGTAGGGTCTATGTATCCTGTTATTCCGAACATTCTCATCTTGTTGGCGAGACTGACCGGTGTCAGTTCATTGACAAGGCGGGCTGAAATCCAGTTATTGGAGTTGGTAAGCGCCCAACGCAGGTCAACCATCTCTCCGACACGTGCGCTGCCGGAATTTCGAGGAGCCCAGTTACCGAATACGGGCTGTGTGTTTGAGAACATTGAGCAGGGTGTGAAATCCTGTTCCATAGCCAAGGTATAAAGGAACGGTTTGGCTGTAGAACCGATCTGTCGTTTTCCCCGGCTCACCATGTCATATTGGAAATGAGAGAAGTCGGGACCTCCGACATAAGCCTTTACATATCCCGTCACGGGATCCATACTCATGAGTCCGGTGCGAAGAACCGTCTTCATATAAAGTAAGGAATCATAAGGAGACATTGTAACAGTTTTTGTGCCCGGCACTATCTTCGTAACATTCCTGCCTTTTTCGGTTCTTGTCTCTTTGACATATGCGAACACATCCATTTCGTAAGGAGTGTGGAATGCTTTGTCTATTTCCTCTTGCGAGTGTCCCGCCTTTTTCATGTTGCGGTAACGTTCTGTCTGTTTAACAGCGTTTTTGATGAGTTTCATCACGCCGTCATAACTCAATTCCGATGAATTGGTAGTATACGGACCTGTTCGTTGTCCTCTTTTTTCCCTTTCGAATGCAGGCTGGAGGTATCCGCCAAGGTGCTGATATATTGCCTCTTCGGCATAATCCTGCATTCGCATATCTATCGACGTATATATGCGCAGACCATCGGTATAAAGGTCATAATGTTTTCCATCGGGTTTGGGATTTTTCAATATCCAGCCATAGAGCGGGTTTTCCTCCCATTGAGTTGAGTCAGTATTATAGTTTCCCCATGCCAGACGGTAAGCCATCAGAGACTTATAGTCGGAACGTTTGGGGCGTTCCGGTTTTTTTGCAGTCATAAGGCGGCGTATCTCTTCGCGAAGGTAGGGTGCGCCACCTTCCTTATGGTCAACCTTGTGATAGTCGAGAGAAAGGGGTAGGGCTTTCAGTGAGTCACCTTCCTCAACAGTGAGGAAATCCGCTTTCACCATTTGGTCGATTACTATATTCCTCCTGTTTCTTGCCCGCTCTTCATGACGGAGAGGATTAAAGAAACTTGGATTCTTCAGCATTCCCACGAGCAAAGCGGCTTCTTCAGCTTTGAGGTCGCCCGGTTCTTTACCGAAATACACGTTTGCCGCAGTTTTAATTCCCACGGCATTGTTGAGGAAGTCGAACCTGTTGAGATACATGTTTATTATCTCATCTTTGGTATAGAAACGTTCGAGCTTCACGGCAATCATCCATTCGATAGGCTTCTGGATAGCGCGCTTGAAAATATTTCCGGTAGGTTGTGAATATAGCTGCTTTGCAAGCTGTTGGGTTATGGTTGATGCACCTCCTGCAGACTTGTCACCCATCATTACTGTTTTGATCATGGTTCTGCCAAGAGCTTTGAAGTCAATGCCGGAATGCTCTTTGAACCTCACGTCTTCTGTAGCTATCAATGCATTGATGACGTGAGGAGACACTGCATCATAGTCTGTATATACGCGGTTGCCTGATCCGAAATAATATCTGCCAAGTTCTGTGGTGCCGTCAGAAGCGAACACAAGCGAGGCAAGTTTATCGTGAGGGTCCTCAAGCTCCTCGATCGGAGGCATATATCCTATCACACCATTATATATTAGCAGCAGGAATAGGAATATGAAAGCTCCAAGGCTTAAGAAAGCTGCCCACAGCCACTTGACAATGCGCTGATTGCGTCTGATACGTTTCGCGGCGCGTGCGTCAAAACCGGTGTTTTCTATGTTGTTGCCGAAATCGTTGTTCATTGCTAAATATTTTAAGCTGCAAATATACGAATATTTATCGAAAACGGACTCTCTATTTTCTTTTCTGCACAGAGAAACCGAATTTTCCTATAAGCTTTCCAAGTTCGAAATAATGACCGTGGCAATAAGCCATAATGCCCGATTTTTCGAGTGAGAAGCGTCCTGTCTCCGTATCTATAAATCGGTCGTCGGCACGCACGTTAAGCACTTCGGC
>CAMYSW010000234.1:0-4560 GCA_947297425.1 uncultured Porphyromonadaceae bacterium | reverse complement strand
TTATTATGATGATCCCGACGTTAACCCTATACCTGATTTCAAAAGCTATTTCGAAACTTTGATTTCAGGTTTGCATCTAACCCCGGGGCAGCAGATTCATTGTGAGCTCGGCAGGGCGGTAGTGGCTCAATGCGGCTCGCTGGTTTCCCGTGTAATATATGTAAAAGAAGGAGTGGACCGACAGTTCCTTATTCTTGATGCCGGGATGAACGATCTGATGCGTCCCGCCCTTTATGGGGCGCACCATAAGATAGAGGTGATAGATCCTGCAGACCCATCAATGGAGAGCATTTATGATGTGGTGGGACCAGTGTGCGAATCATCAGATGTTTTCGGCAAGGGTGAAAAACTTCCCGCCGTGCGTCGTGGCGACTTGATCGCGCTGCGCTCGGCGGGAGCATACGGTGAGAGCATGGCTTCCGGATACAATATGCGGAAACTCCCCGGTTCTTTATTTGTCGGGTGAGAACATAGGATCCCAAGCCGGTAAAAGGATCGGTTCCTGTTTAAGAATTTCAAGTGTTTTAGCGGGTATATGCTTCTTGTCTACTACAAGACGGAACATATACTCGTCAAACCATTTGTCAGTAATGATCAGGTGCCCGTCATTCGGACCGCTTCCCCAGCTGTTTTCTACTAACCATTTTATTGGTTTTCCATTGGTGTCTATATCAACAGCCACGAGAGTCATGGCATGAGAAGATGCGCTTGCGTGGGTCCGTATCCGGTCTGCCTTGTCCATACCGAATTTGACACCCATAAGCGATTCGTAGTCGAAATTGGATGTGTCAAGCACGCCTCGTTCACGATCGTAGAATTTACCGACATCGCACGAAAAATACATCATGGTGCTGTCTTTGATGGATTCTATTGCCATTCCTTTAATGTCTTCAACAGGAAGATTGATGTATGTCCAGTTCTTTCCGTCATAAGAATGACGGTCATAATCTATTTCATACAGTTTGTAATATTCACGTGTAGGGTCGTTCATAAGCATGACATAATCATTCTTTAGGTCATTGCCTGCAAACGTGTTGTAAAATTCAAGTGGAGTGTATTTGCGTGTGCTGACAACATTTCCTTTAGAATCCTTTCGCGTCCAAGTAAACTCAGAGGGAGGCGTTCCTAAAGTTAGGGCGAGCATGCGGTATATTTCGCTGAGCATTTGTTCTTTGCGTGTTTCGATTGCTGACTGTTTGGCCTTGTCGGCATGCATCTTGCGAAGTTCAAGACCGTCTTCGCGAAGCTTCAGGGAAATAAGCCGGCTCATCTTTGATGTGTTGTTGCTGCTGAATGATTCCCGCATCACTTCTGCGGGAACTACACCATATTTCATGATATTGTCGGAAAGTCCGGTGTATTGACCTCCGTCGCTGAGCGGATGTGCAAAGAGCCAGTCTACCATCTTGTCGTCCATCGGACGGTCTGCATAATCAATCATGCCCTGAAGGAACAGGTTTGCCTTTTCAAGCTGGTCGTAAAAGAAATTATAATTCTGCGACAGCTCTAATTTAGGCAGGTTATGGTCTGCCATCATCTGGGCACGGAGCACATTAAGACCTGTGAAGAGCCAGCATCTTCCGGATGATTTCTGATCTGTGATGCCAATGCTTTTTACCCTATGGGAGAAGTTTGTGTCGAAAGCGTTTCCGGATTCGGCGTTGAGTGCAATTTTGTCAATGTCAGAATTGCCGAGTGCATTTCTAAGAGCCTTGGATGATGCGTCGTTTACATATGCTTCTTTAAGACGGGACATCATTTCTGAGGATATTCCTCCTTTGCCTCTTTCTTGCGAGGCTAAAATGTCTGAACATGGAATTGCAGCAAGGCATGCCGCAAGGATTGAAACAGTAAAAAATCGCTTATTCATGATATTATAAATATGTCATTTTTATTTTATGAAGTTGTTTAAACAACTTCCATGCAAAGATAGCGAGATTTTAGTTAATTTTGCAAAATAAAAGAAATTGAAATGAAAAATTTTTATTATTGTGTATTGGCGGGTATTGCCATAGGAATTGCCGCCATTTGTAATCTTGCATCGGGTGGAATTATTGGGGCGGCATTGTTTGCTTTTGCTTTGTCTGCGATTGTGTGTTGTAAATGGACCCTTTTTACGGGGAAGGCAGGTTTTTTCACCACTCGCAAAGAGTTTATTGATCTTGTTTTAATCCTTTTTTATAATGCAATAGGAGTTGCACTTGCAGTATTGCTTTCAGATTCTGTTATGGCGTTAGGAGAAAATGCGATTAGGATTGTGGAACTGCGTAAAGCTGCAGGTTTAAGGGTTATCATGCCGTCTGTGCTTACCGGCATGATAATGACTGTAAGTGTGAAATGTGCGAGAGAAGGTCAATGGTTGCCATTGGTGCTTGGTATCCCGACATTTGTGATGTGTGGTTTTCCTCATTGCGTGGCGGATATTGCATATTATTGTGTCACCCGTGATTTTCCATGGTTGGTGTGGCTGATGTCTGTTGTCGGCAACCTTGTCGGATGTAATCTCCCGACACTCCTGCGTTTCCCTAAAACAAATAAGTAGTAAATAAATAATTAAGCAGTTCAAACCATGGTTTGAACCGCTTAATTATTGTGGAGCATACCGGGATCGAACCGGTCACCTCTTGACTGCCAGTCAAACGCTCTAGCCAGATGAGCTAATGCCCCAAGAGTTATTACTCCGCAAATTTATAAATAAAATTTTTTAATTGCAATAAAAATATTCAAAATATTTTTATTTGTTCATGCGTGGTGTCAAATTAATTAATTTGACACCACGCATGAACATGATCGTTTATTTGAATGTGTCGGGGAGGTCGTTTTCATACAAGACGGTGTCTCCGGCACGTAATATGGAAGCAAGGAGTTTCTGAGCTTCGTTAAAATTGGCAACAGTGTGCAGGTTATCCACGTTGAACGAGGTTTCTTTCACTCCAGCCACAAGGGCATCGCGGTTGTATTCACCTACGATTATTGCAATGTCAAGGTTGTCACCGATGTGGCGTCCGAGAGTTTTGTTCAGGTTGTATTGCTCATTGCCAAGCTCTATCATTCCGGGGGTCACTATTATTCTCTTGCCCTCTTTAAAATGTGACAGGACGTCGACAGCCATTTTTGATCCAGCCGGATTGGAGTTGAATGCATCGTCTATGATTGTAACCCCGCCGGGTGTATGTTTTATGCTCAGGCGATGTTCCACCTGTTCGAGCGAACCTACAGCATAGCGGATTTTTTCTGCATCAACGCCAAGGGCGATGGCGATGCATATGGCTGCCAAGAGGTCGGAAACATTGCATTCCCCAAGGAGACGGGTCTCGATGGGCAGGCGGAAATCTTCGGGTCCTTCAATTGTGAATGTAGTGCCGTTTGGCGTGTATTTTATGTCTGTGGCGCGATAATCGGCATTGTCCGGGTTTGTTACAGCATAACGTATCGATTCAACATTTCCGATATTTCGTGTAGCACACAGTTCAAAGTCATTGTTTATGACTGCTAAACCGTCGGTTGGGAGGGAATCTACAAGTTCAAATTTGGTGGACTGCACATTCTCGATGGTTTTGAAAGACTCAAGATGCATTGGACCTACAGCAGTGACAATGCCCATCTGAGGATGCACGATATCGCATATCTCCTTGATGTCGCCTTTTTGTTTAGCTCCCATTTCGCATATAAACACTTCGTTATATGGCTTCATGTATTCCCGTATTGTACGGACTACACCCATCGGAGTGTTATATGACCCCGGAGTCATGAGCACGTCATATTTCTCCGATAATATGCGATGGAGATAATGCTTCGTGCTTGTCTTGCCGTAAGATCCGGTGATGCCGACTATTTTGAGATCATGCATAGAGCGAAGGATGCGTTTTGCATCACGAACGTATCTCTGTTGGATCATTTTCTCTACCGGCATAAGGATTATGTCGGCAATTATCAATGGCGCAAAAGAGCAAACGGAAAGGCAAAGCATAAATCCAAGCACAATCGTGGACGGGGCATATCCATCCCAGCTGCCGTCTTTATGAGCGGATATTAATACCATTGCGATATATCCTCCAAGCGCCAAGAATGTTGTTAAAGAATAAAGCCTCCATACCCGTTTGGTGAAAACCAAAGGCTTCTTGTATTTTTTTCTCAGAATTATTGCGATTTTTACTATAGCAACTATTGCCACAGCTATCGCTGATAATGGCGCGGTAAGAAGTGTTGAAAAAATCAGGAAAAGGCATGCGATGTCAACAAGAGACCATGCTGAGCCTAAATTACCTTTCAACCATCTCCAATATCTTGGAATACGGTAAGAATTTTGTTGGAACATCTGAATCTGAAATTTGAAATTCAGAATCAAATATATTCCGCAGATCGAGTAAATAATTATATATGGTATCATTTTATTATAAATGAGAATTATTGTTGACGTGGAATTAAAAAACTCCGTATTACGGCGCGGAATGCCCCCGGATTGTCAAGGAATGAGTAGTGTCCGCATCCTTGCCAACTGACAAGTCCTGCATCCGGTATCAATTTTTCCATCAGTCTTGCATCAGACATGGGTGTAGC
>CAMYSW010000233.1:0-4584 GCA_947297425.1 uncultured Porphyromonadaceae bacterium | reverse complement strand
TACCATGACTTAGCATAAGCCTTCCGGATAGATGCAGACGATGTGTCAAGCCATCTGTCAGTGCCGCTCTCAAGATCCCTGACCCTGACAAGACCGACATCCGGCATTTCAGCATCCCGGCGGTCATAAACCTGAATCGAAGCAAGATCATGTTTTCTATTAGCTATCGACATGCTTTTGAAATAATCATGATCATCAATAAAATCACTGATTAAAAAAGCCGAACACCTTTTCTTTATGGCATTTGTCATAAACTGCAACGCCACATCAATATTCGTACCCTTGCTTTCAGGTTCAAAATTTATGATCTCACGAATAATCAATAGTATATGCTTCTTACCTTTTTTTGGCGGTATGAACTTCTCAATCTTGTCACTGAAAAAAATCACACCTACCTTGTCATTGTTTTGAATAGACGAAAAGGCGAGAGTGGCGGCGATTTCTGCCATCCTCTCTTTTTTCACCTCTCCGCATGCCCCGAAACTACGGCTACCACTGACATCGACAAGCAACATTACGGTGAGTTCCCTCTCTTCCTCATAAACCTTGACAAAGGGTTTATTCTGGCGGGCTGTCACATTCCAGTCGATATCACGTATATCATCGCCCGGTTGATATTCCCGAACTTCCGAAAATATCATTCCACGCCCTTTGAAAGCGCTATGATATTCACCGGCGAAGATATTCTGACTCAAACCCTTGGTTTTTATCTCGATCTTTCGGATTTTCTTTAAAAGTTCGTTCGCTTCCATTCAAAACATTTTAATATAAGAATATGCAGCCAACACCATCAAGGAACTGCAACCTTATCAAGTATATCCGTTATAACCTCGTCAGTACCGATATTGTTGGCTTCCGCCTCATATGTAAGACCGATTCGGTGACGCAACACGTCATGACATACAGCACGAACATCTTCCGGAATCACATATCCACGACCTTGGAGGAATGCATAAGCGCGCGATGCAAGAGCAAGACTGATAGATGCTCGGGGAGACGCTCCGAAAGATATGATGCTCTGAAGATCATTAAGACCGAATTTTGCCGGCTGACGAGTTGCAAACACTATATCCACGATATAATTCTCAATCTTCTCGTCAAGATAGATTTTCTCTACTATTTTCTGAACTTCAACAATTTCTCTCGGATCTATCACAGGATTAACGGGAGACTGCACCCCTTTTATATTCTGACGTATGATAACCTTCTCTTCCTCCTTATTAGGATAGCCAATAACAACCTTAAGAAGGAAGCGGTCTACTTGCGCCTCCGGCAGTGGATATGTTCCTTCCTGCTCAATAGGATTCTGAGTTGCCAACACGAGGAAAGGATCGGGAAGTTTGAAAGTATCCTCACCTATAGTCACCTGCCGCTCCTGCATAGCTTCAAGAAGTGCACTCTGAACCTTCGCCGGCGCACGATTGATCTCATCCGCAAGAACGAAGTTTGCAAAAACAGGACCTTTCTTAACCTCGAAAGTTTCTTTTTTTACACTATAAATCAATGTTCCCACAACATCGGCAGGAAGCAAATCCGGAGTGAACTGAATCCTGTTATACTTTGCAGAAACCAAGTTAGCAAGAGTTTTGATTGCCAAGGTTTTTGCCAATCCCGGCACACCCTCAAGAAGGACATGCCCATTACAAAGAAGTGCTATTAACAATGAATCCACAAGGTGCTTCTGACCTACTATCCTGCGGTCCATACCTGTGCGTATCATACTCACAAAATTGCTCTTTGAAGCTATAAGATCATTTAGCTCCCGGATATTTACTGTTTCCTCCATATTATGGTTGAGATTTTATATAGGGCATGCAACCAACGGCAGCACACTATTAATTATTATTATAAACAATTTAAGGATTCCGCATTTCATGCTTATTCCCAATCGAAATGCAAAAATAGCATTTATTAACTTAATTGTATAATCTTCTCTGTTAAATAACCTTTAACATGTTATAAAAATAATAAATAGGGAATAGAGTCAACTCCCTATTCCCTGTTTACCAATTCAATGTTATTTTAATTAGCTTCTTACTTATGACATGTCATCCCTGCGAGAAGGCATTCCATCCTTGAGCTTTAATCGGTAATTCCGCGCCATCTCGCGTTACCATTGCGGCACCAAGTTCCGGCTTTGTAATATAACCTATTACACTTACCCCCTTGATATTCTCGATCTTATCATGATCAGTAAGTGGAACTGTGAAAAGAAGTTCATAATCCTCCCCTCCATTCATTGCAGTCATCACAAGGTTCATGTTAAGTTCTTCCGCCATGACAGCCGTCTGATAATCAATAGGAATTTTATCCTCGTATATCCGGCAGCCCACTTTAGAAGCCTTGCATATATGCAGCAATTCAGAAGAGAGTCCGTCACTGACATCCATCATCGATGTTGGCCTTATACCATTTTCTTTAAGCATCGCGACAATATCTTTCCTCGCTTCCGGCTTTAACTGCCTTTCAAGAATATATTCCTTACCTGAGAAATCAGGTTGGAACTCCTCTCCTTCTTTCGATCCGGCAGCTACTCTGTTTTCTCTCTCTAAAAGCTGAAGTCCCATATATGCGGCTCCCAGATCCCCGCTTACACATACGAGATCGGTTTCCTTCGCGCCTGAACGATAAACTATATCCTCTTTTGCAGCATCACCAATGCATGTTACGCTTATGACTAAACCGGTTACAGATGCGGATGTATCCCCACCCACCAGGTCAACGCCATAAATTTCACATGCAAGCCTAATCCCTGCATACAATTCTTCAATATGTTCCACTGTAAAGCGGCTTGAGACACCAAGACTTACAGTTATCTGCCTTGGAGTACCGTTCATAGCGTAAATATCACTGAAGTTAACAACCGCAGATTTATAACCCAGATGTTTTAAAGGAACATAACGGAGATCAAAATGAATCCCTTCAAGAAGCAAATCTGTGGTGACAAGAACATCTGTTCCCTCATATCTCAGCACAGCGGCATCATCACCCACTCCAATCTTTGAGGATTCATTACCTAAGGGAAAATTTTTGGTGAGACGGTCAATAAGACCGAACTCACCAATATTTGATATTTCTGTATGATTATTATCCATTACCGGATCTACATCAAATTCTTGAAAGCATTTCCTTGATAACTGTTGTCATTACCGGCTGAGCCTTAACGGCAGCTTTCTGAACCTCTTCATGAGTAGGAACTTCTTTAATGTCCTTACCACCAAGATCGGTTATAACAGAAACACCAAAAACTCTCATCCCGGCATGATTGGCAACGATAACTTCAGGAACTGTTGACATACCTACGGCATCACCGCCTATAATACGGAAATATTCATATTCAGCAGGTGTTTCAAACGTAGGTCCGGGTGTTCCCACATACACACCATGCATCAGACGTATGTTCTGTTCTTTAGCGATATCATCCGCCATGTTCACAAGAGCCATAGAGTATGCCTCAGTCATTGCCGGGAAACGAGGTCCAAGTTCGTTATAGTTTTTGCCACGCAACGGATTTTCCGGAAACAAATTAATGTGATCCGTAATAACCATCACGTCTCCGACACAAAACTCCTTATTCATACCACCGGCAGCATTGCTGACAAACAAGGTTTCCACACCGATCTCTTTCATCACACGCACCGGGAAAGTGACCTCTTTCATGTCATATCCTTCATAATAATGGAAACGACCTTGCATAGCCATGATGTATTTTCCCCCGAGATTTCCAAAAATCAATTTTCCGGAATGACCTTCTACCGTAGAAACCGGGAAGTTAGGGATATTATGATAGTCAAGTTCCTTTAATATTTCAATATGATTAACAAGGTCACCAAGTCCTGTGCCAAGAATAACACCTATTGATGGAAGATTTCCAACTTCACTGCGGATAAAACCGGCAGTCTCCTTTATTTTCTCCAAATAAGATTTTTCCATTTATTTTCGATTTAGGGTTTTATATATTTATAATCAGCGTAAAAACGCAGTTTACACAAAATAGACAACTAAATAACAACTCACATCAGCGAAAAGGTCAATCTTCCACCGAATCTATAGCTTTCTTAAGGTCTGTTATAAAATCAGAGCTATCAAGTCCGCTAATCATTTTCACAGCAATCGGCATATAATACGAAATTTGCTTCAACCGTGTCGGGAAATAAGGATTATAAGCTAATCTCACTGCATCTTTCTCTGTGGTGAGAATAATCTTTCGCTCGCCCGGCAGAGAATCAAACTTCTTCTGAATGCTTTCAAGATCTTCTCTTGAAAAATTATGATGGTCCGGGAAATGACAAACCTTCATTTTAAACGGATAGCTATTGAAATGACGAACGAAACCTCTCGGATTTGCAATGCCACTGAGCAATAATACCGTGTCGTTCTTCGTCAAGTCTGACAACGATGCCTGATAAGGTTCGTCATCCGGGAATACAGGTAACAACCCTCCATACGTGAACCTTGAAAAATAAAGTTTCTGAAACTTCATCAAATCAAGATTCTTTTGAACAAGCCTGAAGTCAAGAGGGGTTATGTCATTAGGGCATTTTGACACAATGACCATATCTGCCCTATTAACCTGGTGCGGAC